>JAOZLO010000092.1:0-7238 GCA_029934775.1 Desulfocapsaceae bacterium | reverse complement strand
GTCATTGTTCAAAGTACGGAGAATATGTTCGAATCCCTGCGGGACGCCATTATCATGTCCACCATTGTGGTGTTCTTCTTTCTAGCGAGTTTTAGGCAGGTTCTTATTGTTCTTGCCACTATTCCAATTGTTTACGCATCAACCATTGCCCTGATGTGGATTGTAGGAATTGAGTTTAATGTGGTAACTCTAACAGGTATTATCCTGGCCCTTGGTCTGCTGCTTGACGATACGGTTGTGGTAATGGAGAATATTGAGCGCCACTATAAAGAAGGGAGAGGCGATATCGGTAAATCAGTCCTTACCGGAACTAAGGAGATCATGTTTGCTGATCTTTCCGGTACCATCACCACGATGATTGCCCTGGCCCCAATCCTCTTTGTCGGTGGTTATCCTCAGACTATATTTCGTCCCCTGGTGAGCACACTGCTTCTGGCGCTTACTGCCTCCTATGTTATTTCCATTACAGCAGTACCCTTGCTTTCTTTGAAGATACTGACCATAGAGTGGCCATGGTTAATACGGTTGGAAAATTTTTTCTTTCGTATTACAGGTTTTGTTTTGGACCAGATACGCTCCTTCTTTTCTGCAGCTGTAGACCTGGCTGTGGATCGTAAAATTGTGGCAATAGGTTATTTTTTTTGCCTGGCCCTGCTTTTTGCAATCAGTGTACGGGGTGTGATGCCTACGGTAGGGCAGGAACTGCTGCCTCCCATGGATACCGGTGGTGTGAAAGTCAGTATTGTAACAGATCCCAATCTGCCCATTGCTGCAAGCCGGCATATTGTTGAGCAGGTGAATACAATTCTGCAAGAAAACGGTCCTCTGCTCCGTCTCTCTTCAGCTATCGGCAGTGAACCGGGAGTACTCAGTATCGGCAGCGGCAGTGGTATCGATCATATTGCCATTACCGCCACCTATGTAAATCGCTATGAACGTGAGGAAACTATCTGGGATATAGAGCATCGGCTGCGTCCTCTCCTTGCTGAAATTGACAATATTAAGAGCCTTGAGGTGGTGGATTACGGGGCAACAGCCATGGCAAGTATTCGGGCAAGTATTGATGTAACACTCTTCAGCCCAAGCTTTGTTGATCTGGAAAAAGCTGGAGATCTGGTGGAACAGGCTTTCTATAAAACTAAAGGTCTGGTTTCTGTTGCCAGGTCCTGGCATAACGATAAAACCGTATATAACCTTGAAATAGATCAGGCTCGAGCTGCACTATATGGCCTCAAAAGTGGAGATATTGCCGGCCAGTTACAGGCTGTTTTACGAGGTGCCCTGGTCGCCTCTTTTCCACTGCAGAACAGTGTTGATTTCGGGGTACGTGTCTGGCTGCCTGAAGAGCAGCGGGATAGTGTAGATATCCTGCAATCTACCCTGCTTGATTCTCCAAAGGGAAAAATTCCCCTGGCCGCCATTGCTACTTTTAAAAGTGACCGGGAACCAGGGGTCATCACCAGGGAAGGGTTGAATTATACCCTCAATGTGTATGGATCAAGAGAAAAAGCCGCTATTTCTCATATCATGGCAGATTTTGAGAAGGCTTTCAAGGGGTCGAAACTGCCCTCATCGGTGACTATGGAGCAGAGTGGAGATGTTAAACAGTTTAAAAGTGCCGCCGGGAGGATGGGCGGAGCCATTGGTTTTGCAGTGATCCTTATCTTTTTTACCCTGATTGCTCTTTTTGACAGTGTTAAAGTGGCCATCATGATTGTGCTCTCTATTCCGCTGACTATTATTGGTGCTTCCTGGACCATCCTTCTTCTTAATTATCATGTCTCTATGCCGGCCATGATGGGTTTTATTCTTCTCTCCGGCATCATTGTTAATAATGCTATTCTTCTCATCCATTTTGCCCAGGAAAAGATGATGGAAGGGATGGCCCAAAAAGAGGCGATGCTCGAATCGATCAAAATCCGTACCAGACCGGTACTGATGACCGCTTTTGCCGTGGCTGCCGGTATGCTGCCTGTCGCTCTTGGTTCGGCCATTGGCCTTGAACGGTTAGCCCCTCTTGGTGCTGTTGCAATAGGTGGACTTATCGTCGGCACTTTTCTAACACTTCTCTTTATCCCACTTATTTTTATTATGGTGGCAAAAGAAGGTGGAAAACAGGCTGATGCAGTTCAAATTTCTGCTTGATGGATTCTGGTTGTTGCCCTAAGCCTGCCCGCAGTGCATCACTGATGCTGTTCAGCGTATTTCCACCTGATAAGGAGGAACATGAAAGTTGTCATTATCCCAAACTCTTTTGACAACTATGCTTATCTCATTATTTGTGAAAAGAGTGGAGACGCTGCTGTTTTCTAATATTGATCGGCTTGACCCTCTTTCGGCTTTTACTGCAGTTCGAGGGATGAAGGATTGTCCCACGGCAAAGTAGGGGGGCTTACAGGAAATTACAACATTCTCCAGTCAAAATCCCATCTGAGGCCAATGGTATAAACATTTCCAAGTCCCATATCATCGCTACTGTTTACCCGGCTCTTATCAAGACGGATATTGGCATAGAGCAATCGGTTAAAGTTTTTGAAGGTATAACGCAGTCCAAGTACGGCGTAGTGGACTATGTACTCTCCCGCCTGATCATTTCCGCCATATGGCTCAAGGTAATTCCATCCTCCCACAAGCCACCAGTGACCGACAAAGTTGTAATGGCCGTATCCTTCACTCCCCCAGCCGTTGAAGTAGACACCGTTTCCGGTGGTCATATGATTATTCATCCAGGCAAGGGTCGTCGCTGCGTACCATTTGGTGCCGAACCACTGGAGGCCAAGTAACAGGGCCGTATCATCACCATTTATACCTAGTTGGCGTAGAGAGGGAAGATCCTCATTTTTGATAGCGGCATAGTTGAATGCGATACCTGCTTTCATGTTCTCCACTCGTTCGAGTATGATGCTGACTCCAAGTGAGTAGTCGTAATCGATGTTTTCTGAATGAGGAATTTTCTCACCATCTTGATACTGAATGTTCAGGGTAAAAGGTTTGTAGAGAGAAAGCATCCCCTGGGAAGGATTAATCTGGATCCTACTCTGTAAGACTCTGTCAGCACGACCCGTTCCGCTGGAACCGCCATCTGTTCCAGCATTAAAAGTACCGCTGGCACTGGCTCCTGTCCCTTGAAAGCGATCTGTGAAAGAAGCAACTTGATAGTAGGTTGACCAGTTTTTTCCATAAGTCAGAACAGCCCTGGGCATTTCTATACCAGCATATCCAAGTCGGAGAAACAGGTCATCATTAAAGGTTTTGCTGCTTCTTGAACCCGAATCGAGAAGCTGATCCAGGTTGTCGAAAAGGCGGAAGCCAGACTCGACCCGGCCCAGTGGCCAATAATTTTCGTGGAACTGAAAACGACTGTTTAAACCGACTCTGGAGCTACCATCACTGAAGAATGAATCTGTCATCGTGTCACGATAACGATAACGCAGACTTCCGTAGACGTTCAATATGTCCGGCAGACTCGTTTGCAGTGAAGGTTTGTCAACTTTTTTTGATTGTGGGGGAACCAGAGGATCTTCAGATGCGTCATTTTCCCGGTCTCTTGTGGTCTCTTCTTCCATACTTACCTGAACACCTTTCTGGATACTGTCCGGGATGTTTGTTTCTGCGGACATCGCTGGAGATGTGACAAGGAAGGCAAGAAGAACGAGTCTCCAGGAGGTTGAACTTTGAATGCCGTACGACATCAGTTCTGCGACTTGCAGCCTGGAGAAAGCATTTCGGAAAATACCATGGCCTGGGGATTTTATCACCTGCAACAAACCTTCTTTTTTGAGAACATTTAACATACAAGAACTGCTTGCAATTTTTCTCACTATGCTCTATTGCTGGCGTCGTTACTATCCGGAAACTGCGAGATTTACTGCTGAGACTCAACAGGCAATAATCCCAGAAAAAAAACACCGAGCCGCTGGGTCCAAGACGTGTGCGGATCGGTATCCCATGTTTTTTCCTGCCCATCTTCAAAACCATGCCAGATAATATTTTCCGTACCACCTTCAGTTGTGACGAGTTCTAAACGAAATGCACTCTTTTCAACTGTGGTATCAAAGCCGCCAGCCATCTTTTCAGCAAGTTTTGTTGAGCTGACCATAATGCCGATTTCAGTATTTTCTACCATAGATCGCGGATCAAGATTAAGAGAACCAGGAAGAAGCTACACTGAGCAGATGAAGTACTCGCGAGTTGCATCCAGGACTCATCTCGCTCTGAGACTTCTAGGGCTAGAACGTTATAACAATCATTTCAAGGTTGAACTCCTTGCACTTTTTTTACTACACACAGGGAGAGTATTATGTTTCTGGTTTTAAAATACGAAATACCAGAGTACAGTGAAGGCATAGCAACATGGAGGTAACCAGGAGAATAAAACCCCGTACAGATCTGGGGCAAATCTTGTGTTTAAACAGTAGAACAGCTCCAATGCTTATTTCTTTGCCAGCTACTCTGTCTCAGATGGTGGTGGGATTAATCAATGAGGAATGGTTTTATGAACAGAATATTTCTACCAGTGCTGGGGCTGCTGATGTTACTGCTAAATTCTTGTGCCGGTGTTTCGCCACAACAGTGTCCTGATGGCACGTTAAACTTGCCAGACTGCCCACCGTTAAATGCGGTTGATGATGAGAAAATCAACACTATTTATGAAACACGAACATGGACTTCCGTATCTGATTTAAAAATTGACCCTATCAAGCTTGGTGCAGAAGCGAAAATACCCGTAAATAGTGCCAGAACAAAAATTATTGGTCCATCCTTTGCCGATGCGTTGGATTCACTCGCAGTAAAAATATGGATGATAGAGAATGCACAGCATACTGTTGATGCAAGCTACTATATCTTTGCGCAGGATCTTGTGGGCAATTCAATGCTTGGCGCTATGTGTAATGCGGTAAAACGTGGTGTAGATGTACGACTCATGGTTGATGCATTAGGTTCGATGAGTCTTGGACATCCTGGGCTGAGAGCAATGGAAACCTGCGCAGAAGATGCTGGCTTTATGCGAAATGCTGCAGGGGAAATAACAACCAGAAAAGCCCGTGTCCAGGTCGTTCTTTTTAATGCCCTGAGTAACTTTCAATTTAACAGGCGATCACACGACAAATTACTTGTTGTTGATGGATCTTTTGCTGATAAGGCAATAGTGATGACCGGCGGGCGTAACGTTTCACTGGATTATTATGGTATCAACGAGGATGGTTCCCGGGATCCCACCGCCTTCCGTGATCTGGAGGTGCTTCTAAAACCAGGTAAACAGATTGCTGATGAAAAATACACGGTCGGTAAGGTTACCGAGCTCTATTATACCTTGTTGTTTTTACATGAAGGCAACCGCCGTATAGGATCAATTGAGGCAAATGATGATGACAACTATATTCCCTGGCGCAAGAAAAGTCAGAAAAGTCTGTCATTTTTAAAGTCCCTGCCGGCAATACAGAAACGTATGCAGAGTATGGCTGTATTTATGGCAGACGGTTTTCATGATTCTCGTGTACGGCTCTCACATCAGTTAAGTAATCTCACCAATGAGAGTGTAACGACCGACATTAGAGGGAACTTGGAACGTAATCCTAATTCAATTTTGTATTTACTGGCCAAAATTGGCATGGAAAGAAAAAACCAAAGTGGCCAAAGCGGAACATTGCGAGTAGTTTCGCCCTATCTCTTTAGTGGTACATACAAGAATGAAGACGGTGACATTATATATGACGATGCCAAATCTACACTGGACTGGTTAAACAGGAATCCTGATTTCAAGCTTGAGGTGATTACTAATTCGGTGATGACCGGAGACAACGTCTTTACCCAGGCCATAATCGATATGGATATGACACCAAGATATCTGCTGACACCTGAATTGCAGAAGGCATGGCTTTCGGGGCTTGAAGAGGGGGAATTTAATCAGGACATCGTTGCAAGTGACGCCTGGAAACAATTGGTTAACCATCCGCAGGTTTTTGTTTATCAAATGGGAAGGAGTGACTCAGTGCTGCTGGGAGGCGATGAACATTATGGCAAATTACACGCAAAATTTATTCTCGGAGAAAAGGCCATTTTTATCGGTACCAGTAATTTTGATTACCGCTCAAATCTGTACAATAATGAAATGGGATTTTTTATTGAAAATAAGGAGTTGCATAATGACCTCAACGAAGTATTTGAAACATTAAAAAAGAAATCTTACCGCTGGGGATCACCGGATTGGTTGCAGATGCGTAGAAAGCTTATGGATAGCGACGGTGATAAAGCAGGTCCTGCAAGAAGACAACGCGTTTTATTTAAATCAATTCGTGCTCTTGGTTTAGAGTATTTGATGTAGATTGTTTGCCGGAGATGAGAAAAAAATCACTATTTGTTTTGCTGGTCATGGGCGCTGTTGCTTTTACTGCCTGTGCGACTGTCGAAAAAAAGGCGCGCACTGTCTATGATTCGGTGATCAATGCGGATAAAACAATTAATGCTCAAACTGGATACACTGACAAGGTATTGCGTGTAGCAACACTCAATCTTGCCCATGGCAGAAAAGACAGCTCGAACCAGTTATTTCTTCTGGAAAGAACCTTTAAGGAAAACCTCGATGATATTGCCTACGCCTTAAGCCAGTATAAACCCCAAATTGTCGCTCTCCAGGAAGCCGATGCAGCTTCTTTATGGAGCGGCTCATTTAACCATGTTGAATATCTTGCAACCCAGGCAAAATATCCATGGCGGACGCAGGTAAGCAATGCAGAAAGCTGGCTCTTCTCTTACGGCACAGCTCTTCTGTCGGTATTGCCGTTTACTGAAACCATCCAACACACTTTTTCAGCATCACCACCAACACTAACTAAAGGGTTTGTGGTCGGCCAGGTAGAGATGCCACACAGTGATGGTAGTCTATCGCGCAAGATTGATGTTATTTCAGTGCATTTTGATTTCTTACGAAAGTCGATCCGTAAAAAACAGCTCGATGAGATGAAAGAAATATTATCTGCTCGCATGAATCCAACTGTCATCATGGGTGATTTTAACAGTGAGTGGCTGGCTGAGTCTTCGGTTATTAAGGAGCTGGCGACAATGTCACGTTTTCATGCCTACGAACCAGAAACACCTGATTATAGCACTTACAAAAGCAAACGTCTCGACTGGATACTGATTACAAAAGACATGGAATTTACTGAATACAGGGTTTTGTCAGAAACTTTATCTGACCATGCGATGGTTATTGCAGAGATACGTTTTAAAGATACTGT
>JAOZLO010000562.1 GCA_029934775.1 Desulfocapsaceae bacterium | reverse complement strand
AGGTTCACAGCCATCTTCACTTTCACTCGGACAGTCGTTTTATCTCAAAAAAAAATTGCAAAAAAAGATACGAAGCCACTCACAATGACGTATACTTCTTATCTCTGTTGAGCAATGAAGAAATATAACAAAAAAAGAATGCAAGTAATTAATTTACAACAAAAATTTAACAGACTTCGTAGTAATAAAATCTTCGAAACACTTGTTATTTCAATCATCATTTTTTCTGCTCTGGTAATAGGGGCTAAAACCTATGAGATTTCACCTGGAACATTATCGATTGTACGTCTGCTGGACTGGTTTATTACCTTTATTTTTCTAGCAGAAATCATTGTTCGTTTTTTAGGAGAGGAGCGTAAAAGTCAATTTTTTAAATCTGGTTGGAATATTTTTGATACATTGATTGTCATTATTTGTTTTATACCGGTAGAAGACAGTGAACTGGCGATTATTGGCCGTTTAATACGAATTTTCCGTGTACTGCGGATGGTATCTCTAATTCCTGAGTTGAAAATATTGTTAAACTCACTGCTGATTGCTTTACCCCAGTTAGGCTATATTGTGGCTTTAATGTTTATTATTTTTTATATTTATGCAGCCATTGGCAGCACTTTTTTTGGTTCCATAAACCCTGAATTGTGGGGTGATATAGCTATTTCAATGTTGACCTTATTCCGTGTTATGACCTTTGAGGATTGGACAGATGTGATGTATGAAACTCTGGCTGTCTACCCCTTGAGCTGGATCTATTACCTGAGCTTTATCTTCTTCACCGCTTTTGCTTTTTTAAATATGGTTATTGGTGTGGTTGTGAATGTGTTGAACGACGAACATGAAAAAGAGAGAAAACTTGAAATACAGGGTAAAAATCAGTTGACGTTGGAGGATGTGGATAAAAAAATTGAGGAATTAAAAGGGCTGATTTTACAGAATCATTCTGCACATAACTGCTAGAGAAATATCACTTTTTTCTTATAACTATCTTATGCAAAGAGACTATGGCGGGCCGCAGTTGAGATGGTCAGCACAGCAGGGTGTGTTAATATTTTTTCAATAGAGATGGCATAGAATCGATATCGTACCTCTTCCGTTCGCCCCACGATAGAAACCTTATACTGACGCTGTACTTCGTTTTCAATAACAGTTGGGGCCATGAAAATGCCATCTCCCTTCTGGCCAAATGCCTTAAGCAGAGCCGCATCATCAAATTCACCCACGATCAGAGGAGCGATCTGAAGAGACTCGAACCATAAGTCCAATTCTTCTCTCAAGGTCACTGACCGTAATGGCAGCAACATGGGAGCCCCACTTAGTGAAAAAGGAAACCCCTGTTCAAGTGGACCGCTCAGTTCATCCACAGCAAAGAAAGTGACGCCACACTCTCCAAGTATGTGATTAAAAGCCTTGACACTCAAATCGGTTCCGATAGGAGAGTCACTGAGTACGATATCAAGTTCATGCAGGGCCAAGTTTGCCAGCAGGGCCTCCTTTTTATTTTCAGAACAGACAAGACGTATCGGTTCCTCCATTTTGAATATCGGATCTAAGAGGTCACGCACTATCATTTTCGGAAGTGCGTCTACAACCCCAACCCTCAGAGGTATTCGTCCGGCCTTCGGGTGGCCGTGAACAGTATTCATTAACTCTTTTCCAAGTGAAAATATCTCATCAGCATACTGAAATACCAGGTGTCCCATTTCTGTTGGTTCTATATTGCGGCCGACACGCTGGAAAAGTTTCACTTCAAGCGCTTGTTCAAACGTGCTGAGCTGAGAGCTGATGGTAGAGGGTACCAGATGAAGCCGCTTACCGGCTGCGGTAATACCACCCTCTCGAATGACTACCCAAAAATAATAAAGATGATGATAATTGAGCCACTCCATATTGCCCCCTTTTGTTCGATTTTTTCCAATTGTTACTCTCAATTTATCAAATTGCTTCAACTGTTTTTGTGATTACTCTTTTTAGCAGAAATTAGAAACACTAAATTTTATCAGAAGAGTTTGAACAGGGAAAATGTATGCAGATTACTATTAAGACCCATCAGATGCAATTGAATCAAGAGACAACTCTCCAGATGAAAAGAAGGATTCATTTTGCCTTAGGCCGGTTTGCCAATGCCATTAACCGGGTCAGTGCCCGGTTGACAGATATAAATGGGCCTAAAGGTGGGCAGGACAAACAGTGCCTCATTATTGTTAAACTCCGGAAAGGCGGCGAGATTGTCATCCAGGAAAAAGGAACTGATTGCAGTGCAATTCTGAATCATTGCGCGAACCGGGTCAGCCGTGCAGTGGACCGTGAATTAACTACCCGTTGGAGTGCACCAATTCGTAAAATTCGCCGGGCGCAAAACACAGAAAAGTTTGTTTCCTTAAAAAGTGAAGTAAGGGACAGCGACAAAATAGAACAGGGCGGCAGGATAGTACAATTTGATGATAAATAATTTTAAACCACCACAAAAACGAGTGTTCTTGATTCTGCTTCTAGCAGGAATCACATTGCTACACTATAGCACAGACCAGAGTCGCTATTATTTCCATGTGTTTTACGGTGAACTCTACTTTCTGCCAATTGTACTGGCTACTTTTTGGTTTGGTTTACGTGGGGCGCTACTTGTCTCTGTGACAATTACCGTATGTTATCTACCTTTTA
>JAOZLO010000561.1 GCA_029934775.1 Desulfocapsaceae bacterium | reverse complement strand
TCATTTTCCCCTGCGGAGGACTACAAATTATGGCTAAAGGATACACTGGAATCATTTTAAAGGTTGATCTCACAGCTGGTAAAATAGAACGGCTTGAAATGGAGGAGGAATTCTATCGAACGTACATGGGTGGGAGCGGTTTTGGTGCCTATTTTTTATTAAAAGGGCTGAAAACTAAAACCAGTGCTGTTGCTCCCGAAAACATAATCACTATTGCTCCCGGCATCACTACAGGAGCAGCCGTCAGTGGTGCAAGTCGCTGCTGTGTAACAGCCTTATCTCCGGAAACAGGCGGTGCAGGCGACAGTCAACTGGGTGGGAGTATTGGCCCAATGATAAAACGGGCCGGTTATGATGCTATTGTGATCACCGGCAAGAGTGATGCTCCAAGTTACCTTCTGGTGGATGGGGATAACATTGAAATAAAAAGTGGTTCGCAGATCTGGGGTAAAACTGTTCTTGAAGTCCATGATGCATTGACAAGTGAACATGGAGATAAAAATATAAGCGTACTTCAGTGTGGCCCTGCAGGTGAGAGTCTGGTACGATTTTCGTGCCTCATGGGAGACTTTAATAATGCTGCCGGTCGTGGAGGAATGGGGGCAGTCTTTGGAAGCAAGAATTTAAGAGCCCTGGTGGTGAAGGGTACAGGGACCGTTGAGGTTGAAGATTCTGATGCTCTGAAAAAACTTGCCAAACTTGCTATGGAAAGATTACCCGGATCAGGCTTTCCTGAAATACTTAAAAAACTGGGAACTCCTGGTGTGGTGGCTCCCCAGGCGGAAGGGGGGAATATGGCCACCCATAATTTTTCCAGAAGCTGGCATAAAGATTATATGAATCTTCATGGCGGCACTTATGAGAAAGAAATGGGAGCCGGAAAAACCACCTGCTTTGGCTGTATTTTAGGGTGCAGAAAAAAGGTTAAGGCTGAATCGCCATGGAAGGTGACGGATCGGCTGGGAGGTCCTGAATTTGAAACCCTGGGACTGTTAGGGACTAACCTGGATATTACCAGTGCTGTGGCCGTTGCCAAGGCCAATGAACTTTGCAATAACTATGGATTGGATACCATCAGTATGGGTGGTGTTGCATCCTATCTTTTTGAATGTCTGGAAAAAGGTCTATTATCTCCCGAGGATTGTGACGGTAAGAAGCTTGGCTTTAACGATCCTGATGGATTATTCTGGCTTATAGAGCAGGTTGTGAACAGACAGGGTATCGGTGATATTCTGGCTGACGGACTTGTCACCGCTGTTAAAAAACTGGGTTCTAAAACAGAGCCCTATGCTATCCATGTAAAGAACAAAGTTCCGGCTGTTCATATGGCCCAGGTTAAACCGAGTCTTGCATTGATGTATGCTGTCAGTCCTATTGGTGCCGATCATATGTCAAATGAACATGACTGGCTGTTGTCCAGTGAGGCTGAAATCTCCAAAAGTCTTGGAATACTCGGTGGAGGTGAGCTTGACTGTACAGATTTGAACAAGGTCCGTATGACCGTTTATTCCCAGTATTATTACAGCCTGCTGGATACCCTCTGCCTCTGCATGTTCTGCTGGGGGTGTGGTAGCTTGTATAGTTACCGTGATCTGGAAGATTTCCTGCGTCACATCGTTGGCTGGGAATGCACAATGTTTGAGCTGATGAAGGTGGGAGAGAGACGGATTAACATGTTGCGTCAAATCAATTCCAGGCAGGGGTTCACATCAAAAGATGACATACTTCCCCAGCGTCTTTTTGAAGAATTACCGGACGGGCCGGCCAAGGGCAGATGTGTTGACAAAGAGGCCTTCACTCAGATGCGTGGGCAATATTACGATCTGATGGGCTGGGATGATGCCACTGGAAATCCCAGAGATGGGAAGCTCCGGGATCTTGGTTTGGAGTGGGCTATTTAATAGACAAAAGGTTCAAGAAGTGATCCGAATAGAAGCATTTTCGGGTCACCTCCTCACTTTCGTTACCATGAAAGGTTTGCATGGTACTAAATTTAACTTATTTTTATAATAAACAAGAAATATTCCTTCCTCTGGCTTTGAACTTCTTGCTTTTTGTTCTGTTTATTACGTGAAATCCAGGCCTCTATTATCGATTGACAGATGTATGATTGAATTTGTGTGTAATAATGGATTCTGTGATCGTTTCAGTGATACAAAACATACCTTTTATTAGTATTTATCTTGTAATAATATTAAAAATACATGTATTTACAGTGTGATAGTAGATGTGTAGTGTCGATGGATTGATTGTTCGTTTTTCTATTTAAATAAACACTTGACAACACTAGCACACATCCTTTATAAGTTGTAATGAATCAATTCTTTTTATAATGACGTAAAAATGAAGAGTCGGGGGCAGAAATGATGCCCAGATGGTTCCTGGAACAGCAGTTATATTCAGGATAGTGTGAGTGGAGATTTGATATGCTCAAAGTTGAAAATCTAACAAAAAAATTTGGTGAGCTTGTTGCTGTTAATAATTTGAGTTTTGAGGTAAAAAAAGGACAAATATACGGCATCGCGGGCCCTAATGGAGCAGGTAAATCAACTGTATACAATTTGATTACCGGCAATTATACCTATGAGGGTAAAATCAAATTTGAAGGGCGAGATATTACTGGCCTCCCCCCCTATCGTATTGCGAAGTTAGGTATCGCGCGG
>JAOZLO010000560.1 GCA_029934775.1 Desulfocapsaceae bacterium | reverse complement strand
ACCCATATAAGCAAACATTTTTTTTATCTGGCGTTTTCTTCCTTCATGGATAGTTATTCTGATAAGGCTGTTGCTGCCTTTTCGAGATAAGATGGTAATCCTTGCCGGAGCCGTAATTTTTCCTTCAAGAAGAATACCGTTTTCCAGAGTAGCCGAGGCTGATGATTGAAGGCGTCCTTTAACCATGGCTTCATAGGTTTTGTTTGTCTCATTACTTGGATGTTGTACTTTTTGAGCAAACAGACCGTCATTTGTTATGATCAGCGCACCTTCCGTATCAAGGTCAAGCCGGCCAACGGGGAAAAGGCGGGCAGAGATATTTTTAATAAGGGAGATGACCACTGGCCTCCCCTGCGGGTCAGAGACGGTTGTTACATATCCCTTTGGTTTATTGAGAAGATAATAGAGCAGTTTCCCCTTGTTGGTTACCTGTTTTCCACCGTAAGTGATGTTGCTTTTTCCCGGCACAATTTTTGTACCCATTTCGGTAACAGTTGTTCCGTCGACTTTTATTCTGCCTGACAGTATAATCGCCTCACATTTTCTTCTGGAAGCTATTCCGCATTGAGCAAGGTATTTTTGCAATCGGATCGGTTCGTTCATTACAGGGATGAGTCTGGGGTTGTGTAGTGGTGATCTTCTTCTTGAAGGAAAAAACGGTGATATTCCTGTTTGTCGAGATATTTTTTCAGAAGGGTCATAAAAGCTGTAACATGGGTATCAATTTCTTCACAGGAAATTCTTGATGACAAAGTTTGGGCAAATTCCGGTTGGCCACTCAGCCAGAGGAAAGTCGCGAAGGATTCACGATCTAACTCCTCAGTCAGGCCAAAACATATTTTATCAGGATCATATTTCATAAAAAGTTCCGGTAAGCATATAGTCTTCTCTGGAAAAATTTCTCAATTACCCGAGCATTATATGTTTTTTTCTGTAATCAGTCAATAATTGCTGATGAATCCCTTTCCTGTTCCTGGCTTTTCTTCATAGTATATGATTTTTGGATATATATGATAACTGTAACTTACTTTGACGGCTGAATCGGATGGTAAAATCAATAGAAATGGATTAAATTGGATGTCAGGCTGATTACAGGACAGGAGGCTGGCAGAGAATGCCATTTTGTCCAATATGTCTGCAAAATTAAAAAAGAGAGTGCTGCTCAGGGAAATTTCTGCGAAGCAACCCAGCTTGACATAGCAGGGTTAGCGAATACAGTACTGGAAGAAAAATGTCTGCGAGATTATGAAAATGGCTGTGCAGAAAAAACAGATAAGAAAAATCTGGATGTTGAGTAGAGAATACGGTTCTCTTGCAGGAGCAGGAGGAGTAAAAGATGTTGTCTCTCAGCTGGCTGAAACCCTTGGACGATGGTCAGGTCGTTCTGTTCACGTAGTGTTGCCCTGTTATGGTTTTATGGATCCTGCAAGGCTGGGTTTTGTTCCTCTTGTTGATCCCAATAATCCTGAAGAGGTATTACGATGTGAAATTGACATGAATCACCCTGATACAATACGAAAGGAGGGAGTAGCTTATTTTTATAAAAAAATAAAAAGAGTTTCACTCTATCTTGTTGATGGTGATCGATTCAGAGAAAAAAAAGATGTATACACTTACACTGCAGAGGAGGAAGGCAGACTCTCCTGGCAAAAGAAATCCGCAGGACACCATGACTATTTTGCCATGAATCTCCTTTTGCAGAAAGCTGCATTGGAACTGATGATACTGCTTGATACGAAACCGGATATCATCCACTGCCACGATGGTCATACAGCAATACTACCCGCACTGATTCGAGAATATGCGGGCTATAGAAGTTATTTTCGGTTGACGGGGTGCCTGGTGACCATCCATAATGCGGGGTTCGGGTATCATCAGGAGATAGCCGACCTCCCGTATGCAGTGTCAATGAGCGGTTTGCCTGAAGATGTTATAGAGAGATATTTACTGGATGGAAAATTTGATCCTTTTATGATTGCAGGCAGTTATTCTCTTATCAATACTGTCAGTGAAAATTATGCCAGGGAGCTTCAGGAAACTGAAAACGACCAGTTAACCGGATGGTTAGGTCATAAACTACTGTCCCGGCATAAGGTGATAGAGGGAATAACCAATGGAATTGATCTCACTCTCTTTAATCCCGCGATAACTGAAGACGGTGAAGATTTCGCTTTTGATCCGGAAAACATAGAGGATGACCTGGCTGGGAAAAGGCGATGTAAAGTCGATTTTCTCAACCGTGTGAAAAATGGCCATCTCAGTTATGACGTGGCCCAAAAGGGATATCTGGACTCTGATCCTGAGAAACCACTTTTCACCTATGTGGGTCGATTGAGTGAACAGAAGGGAGTTGATGTTTTTATTGATGCTCTTGAAGTATTGATGAAAAGAGATGCATTGTTGCAGGTTCTTTTTCTGGCTAATGGAGATTCTGTTCTTGAGGAAAGGTTGCTCAATTTTGCAGTGAGCGAGCCATTTCGAGGGCGAGTCTGTTTTTTGAAAGGATACAGCTCTGAGTTAGCTCGTAAAGTTTATTCTGCAGGTGATTTTTTTGTCATACCTTCCAGGTATGAACCCTGCGGTTTAACAGACTTTATTGCTCAATTATATGGCAATATCCCGATCGTTCACCACGTGGGAGGCTTGGTGAAAGTGAGGGATGGTTATTCTGGAATTGC
>JAOZLO010000559.1 GCA_029934775.1 Desulfocapsaceae bacterium | reverse complement strand
AGCAGGAAAAAAACAAAATCCACAATCATATCCTTCTAAAACGCACAGGACATCCTGAAGAAGTAGCAAAAGCTGTATTTTTTCTGGCCGTTGAGGCAGACTATATTACAGGGGCCATCCTAAAAATGGACGGTGGTTTCACTCTCGGCGGATCTGAAGTACCTCCGATGCCACCTGGACTGCTATGATAAAGGTGAGGAGGATGTCTGAAGGTTGATCGCTCGAATAGCGTCTTCAGCCAGCTGACCAATTGCCACCTCCTCCAGAACATGATCTCTGTAAATGAGAATCAACTCATTTCTGTCGATAAAGGCTGCAATCTTTACCTCAGTCGATTTGGCTCCGAGTAAGCCGAGAGTCCATATAGCCAGGCCGGCAACATGCAAATCAGGTGAGGACAAATACGAAGTCACATTCTCAACAATATTCCGTTCAACCATTTCATCTCGATGACTTTGAGTCAATCTTGCCACCCCCCAGAGGAGGCCTCTTTGAAGCATGGGCAGCTCCAGATAATTACCCTCCTGGAAATTTTCTTCGCCATCTCTGCACATATATGATATCAACATATGCAGGTACTCCATACGCAACTGTCTGCAATGGCACATTATCTCTGCGAGTGATTCCGGTGCTCCCCAGCCAATCCCCCCGGATTCATCATTCAGGCTCCAGAGGAAACGTCTCATTACTCTTCTTGCATGTTCAATTTTTTTTTCAGCCAAACGGGGAATAATGAGGCCAAAACTGAGAATAGAACCCCACCGGACAGACTCAGCGGGATTACAAAGTGCACCAAAAAGAGCGTTCAATACAAGATGTTCAGGGCCAGACTCAAAAAGTTGATATATATCGTCAGGCCTGCTTTGTTCAAGTATTTTTAAAACGCAGTTTTTGATCATCTTCCTGTCTTTCATGCCTTCCATAAGCCTTCTCTGTGCTCTCTGCGTCCTCTGTGATTAAAAAATTTAGAAGTTTCCAGTTTTCAGTATAAAACCAATGCTATGAGACGTAACAGATTGAATTTACAAATATATAATATTAGGCAGCAATGTCCGGTTAGAAAATTGCATAAATTAAATAGCGTCGCCACTGACTGCAGATAGCGTAGACTACGAAATCTTAACCGGGCACTACTGAACACTGGTAACTTCAGCCCTAATCAGATCTGCCAAAGAGAAGATAGATGACAAAGCCAAGTGCAACGGCACCACCAAATATAACTGGAAGAATTTTTTCTATCTGTATTTCACCTCTAACAATCAACGAAGCCATATAAGGGGTACCGGAAACCCACCAGACCCCAACCATGAGGGCAATAATTATAATCTCTTTCCAACTCTGCTTGTATAGCATATACAGAATGAGACATGCGAATGGGACTATAAACCAGGGATTAGAAAAAAGAGCGACAATATCAACATCTTTAATCTGTTCCTGCAGATGAGTGGACTCAAACCAGTCTGTAATTTTCGTTAAAAATTTCATTTTTCACTTATTTATAATGTAATGAATGAATGTAATGAGTAAGTTACCTTCAGTTATAGTGTCTCCTGCAAGGATTTTTAAAACAAGAGTTCAGGTGTAAGATACTGGAGCTGACTTAAATTCGTTTTTAAGGTAACGCAATTTTCTAACCAGACACTGCTGTACGTTACTATAACATAAATATTTACAATTTTTATAATTATTCAAGGCAGTACAAAAAACCTGCATCCAGATAATTCTCATTTGTAATTCTACTCGTAACTTTTCATATAGCAATGCAGAATTTTACCCAAAAACCAATATATATTTATCTCCTGATTTTAACACTCTGTGCAACCGGAGGACTCCAGACCTGGCGAGTACTCTTCGATAATTTCGCGGTCCACATCATACATCTGGAAGGCCATCATATCGGGGTAATACAGTCGATCAGAGAAATACCTGGATTACTCGCCTTTACAGTTATATACCTCCTTTTCTTTGTCAAGGAACAGCGATTTGCTGCCTTTTCCGTCCTTCTCCTTGGACTGGGACTGTCTATTACAGGACTATTGCCATCTTTCCCAGGAATTATCTTCACTACACTGATAATGAGTTTTGGCTTTCACTTTTTCGAAACAGTCAACCAGTCACTCACACTGCAGCATTTCAGCCATGAGCAGGCGCCACTTGTTTTTGGCAGGTTGCGCGCATACGCATCCGCATGTAATATTGCTGTGTCTCTTTTTTTCCTCTTTATAGCACCTTACTTTGGTTATGTTACCCTTTACCTTTTTTTTGGAACTATTCTCATTGCCAGTAGCCTGATAACCTCCAAAAAACACACTGTTATTGACACTCCTGTTCCACAACAACAAAAAATAATTATAAAAAGACAGTATTGGCTTTTCTATCTTCTTACTTTTCTCGCGGGAGCAAGGAGACAGATTTTCATCGCCTTTGCGGTTTTCCTTCTGGTTAAGAAATTTAATTTTTCAATACAGGAAATAGCTGTTCTTTTTTTGATAAACAACATTGTGAATTTTTTTCTCAGTCCTTTGATAGGCAAATGGATTGTCAAATTTGGCGAACGTAAAGTCTTGTCACTTGAATACATAGCTCTTATTTTTATCTTTTGTGGATATGCATTAGTTGAGGATAGATATCTTGCAGCATTACTCTATATTTTTGATCATATATTTTTTAATTTTGCCA
>JAOZLO010000004.1:4677-25180 GCA_029934775.1 Desulfocapsaceae bacterium | reverse complement strand
ATGTCACACTTGCAGTGAGGCTGAAAAGGCAATAAAGGCAGCGCAAAACTGCGGGATTGAGAATATTAATCTGGATCTTATGTATGGCCTGCCAGGCCAGGACAGTGAATCCTGGCACCGTTCCCTTGATATGGCCCTTTCTCTTAACCTCAAACATCTTTCTCTGTATCAATTGACCGTTGAGCCGGGGACGCCCCTGGAAAAGTATATTGTCAGTGGTAAGCTGTCTCTATCCACTGAGGATGATATAGCTGAAATGGACCAGTTAACAGATCGCCTTATTCAAAAAACCAGGTTGAACCAGTATGAAATATCCAATTACGCAGAAGAGGGAGCCGAGTGTCGCCACAATATAAATTACTGGTTGAATAATGAGTATTTTGCTGCGGGTGCCGGAAGTGTAAGTTATCTATGTGGCCTTCGGGAAAAGCGCGTTCTGGATCCTGCAAAATATATAAATCTTATCAGCAGAGGGGAGAGTGTGATTCTGGAGAGCGAGAAATTGTCTCTTACTGCCTCTTTCCGGGAGTCTGTTGTGATCGGATTGAGAATGAACAGAGGTGTTTCATTAAAAGAATTGTATTCTCGATACTCAATCAATTTAAAGGAACACTATGGTGCCACTCTGACCCGCCTGGTGAACTTGTCCCTTCTTATCCTCAAGGGCGACAGGCTGCAGATAACCGATAAGGGGCGCCCTTTTGCGAACACAATTATGTCGGAACTGGTGTGATTTTTTCAGGTAAAAAGATAGTCTTCCGGTAGTGTTCCTGCCGTTTCAAGGCCTTCTATAGAGCTCTTGATATGGTTTTCAACTGCCCTCCCAGCTTCTTTCGGGGAGTGTTTTTTCAGGGCATCGATAATGGTCTGGTGTTCTGTGGTTGGACTGTATTCCCGTTTACAGAATGGGTCATTGAGAATAAGATAGATCCTTGTTTTGTTGAGCAGTTCATTGATATACGAACATAACACCGTATTTCCTGAAATTTCGGCGATTTTCAGGTGCAGTGTATCGTTGACTGTAAAGTAGTCATCGAGATTGTTCTTATCAAAGACCAGGGTTTCACTGTTAATAAGCTCTTGGAGTATAATGAGTTGATCGTGAGTGATTTTTTCTGCGGTGAGGCAGGCAGCCATCTTTTCAAGATGGGCTCGGATGAGGAAGGTCTCTTCTATTTCTTTCAGTGTCGGAGTGATGATAAATGAACCTCTGTTGGGTATACTGTTTACCAGCCCTTCAGCTCCAAGGCGTTTTATCGCACTCCTTACCGGAGTCCTGCTGACACCTAGCTGCTGTGCCAGGGTGACCTCAACAAGTTGGCTGCCCTGTTTGATATAGCGTTTTCTTATGGCGTTTTTCAGCCTCTGGTAGACAGACTCCTCTGAGCTTAATTTAGCTGACTGCATTGTTGTTTTTCCTTTATCGGGACAGCCTCCTGGTGGGAGAAGAATAGAGATTCATGCTGTTTTTTAGTATACAGGTATTGTATACAATAATTCAAACGTATAAGAATTTCCATTTTTTTAGACAGGATATACAGGATAAAAACAGAAAAAATCGTGTTAATCCTGTTAAATTAGTTTGCCCGCAGGGCGCAAAGTTCATTTGTTACTTGACAGAAAGTGAGTTTAGTTTACAGAGTAGAGAGGATTTATTTTTTTGTAACTTATTGTGGCTGAGACTACCAATATTGACAATCTCGTAAAAACCTGAAATTTTTTATGGCTAAGTAAAACGCTTCATATGCGAGGTGCGTAAATTTTCTATTATTTTGACGTACTAAGGTACGTCGTAATGATAGAAAATTTATACCCCAAGGGCACTTCCTGCGGGGCGCACAACGAAGCAGGTGGAGAGTTTTTACGACGCCATCAATATTTAAGAGGATTGTATGGCTAGGCAGAAACTCAAGGAAATTGTAATAAACCGGGAATGGTGCAAAGGATGTGGCATTTGCGTTCATTTCTGCCCCACAAAGGTTCTGGAGCTTGATTTCGATGAAAAATCAGTGGCGATCAGACCGGAGGACTGTATTTGTTGTAAAATGTGTGAATTACGGTGCCCGGATCTCGCAATCGAGGTACTGACTTACGAGGGTGAGGATAATGAAAAATAAAATAAGATTCGTCCAGGGGAACGAGGCCTGTGTTGAAGGGGCAATGTATGCGGGGATTGATTTTTTTGCAGGCTATCCCATAACGCCTTCTACTGAAATAATGGAACATCTGGCCTCCAGGTTGCCGGAAAGTGGTGGGAGATTCATCCAGATGGAGGATGAGATATCTTCCATGTGTGCTGTTATTGGCGCGTCTCTTACCGGAAGAAAATCGATGACCGCTACCAGTGGACCGGGGTTTTCTCTTAAGCAGGAAGCTATAGGTTATGCCTGTATGGCGGAAATTCCCTGTGTCATTGCAAATGTGCAGCGGGGAGGACCATCTACCGGTAACCCGACTCACGTCAGCCAGGGAGATGTTAATCAGGCACGGTGGGGGACTCATGGTGATCACAGTATCATTGCTCTTACCGCCTCGAACCATCAGGATGTGTTTCAGATTACTGTTGACGCCTTTAACATGGCCGAGACGTATAGAACACCGGTTATTCTTCTTCTTGACGAAGCTGTTGGGCATATGCGCGAAAAGCTCATCATCCCCGAGGCTGGGGAGCTTGACGTTGTCAGTCGATTGAGAACATCTCTGGGCAGGGATGTGGATTATCATCCTTATCTGCCTAGAGAAGATGGTCGTCTGCCCATGTCTGACTTTGGTGGTGAACACAAATTTAATGTGACAGGGCTTTTTCATGATATGTGGGGATTTCCTTCCAACAATCCCAAAGTGATCAGGGGGCTGCTCAGGCATCTTACCGACAAGATAGAGAATAACATTCAATCGATTACCAGGTATAAAGAGCATTATCTGGACGACGCGGAATACATCATGGTCTCTTATGGTTCGTCTGCCAGGTCGGCAATCCACCTGGCTAAAGAGAGAAGGGCAAGAGGTGAGAAGATGGGTGTTCTCGAGCTGCAGTCTATCTGGCCTTTCCCCGCGGGACTGGTGAGGGAGAAATGTGCAGATGCTCAAGCTGTTCTCGTTGTTGAGATGAATATGGGACAGGTATTTGCACAGGTCAAAGCCGCCGTGAAAAAACCAAGCCGGGTTTTTCTCGGCAATCGTATCGACGGCAAACTTATTACCCCTACGGACATTAAGACATATTTCAGGGTTCTTCAGGGGAGGGGAGTATAATATGGCTGTTAAAGATTATTTGCGACAGAGGTTTTTCCCTCACATGTGGTGCCCGGGTTGTGGTCATGGTACCATTCTTAACTCCCTGCTGCGTGCGATTGAAGAGCTGGGGCTTGAAAAAAATAAAATAGTCATGACGTCGGGTATTGGATGTTCTTCCAGGATTTCAGGATATGTTGACTTTCATTCCCTGCATACCATGCATGGCCGTGCACTGGCATGTGCAACGGGAGTGAAGCTGAGCAGACCTCACCTTAATGTTATTGTTCCCATGGGAGACGGTGATGCTCTTGCTATTGGCGGCAACCACTTTATCCATGCCGCAAGGAGGAACATTGATATTACCGCGATCGTTATGAATAACCGTATTTACGGTATGACCGGAGGCCAGTTTTCCCCCTTGTCCGGCACTAATATCAAGGCAACCACCGCACCATACAAAACTATAGACCAGGAATTTGATGTGGTTCAGCTTGCAATAGCAGCGGGGGCTACTTTTGTTGCCCGTTCCACAGCTTTTCATGCAAAAGAGTCTACTGATGTTCTCAAAAAGGCGATTCAGCATAAGGGGTTTTCCGTGGTTGAAATTCTTTCCCAGTGTCCGACTCATTACGGCAGGAAGAACAAAGAAGGCGATGCCGTATCCATGCTTGAACTTCATAAGACTAATACGGCAAAGCTTGGCTCAAAAGCTCTGGAAAAAAACCCGGGTTTGACGGCCCGAGGTATCTTTGTTGATCTGGAAAAACCGGAATACTGTGCAGAGTATGACAAGATAATTGCTTTTGCAATGAAGGAGAAAGTATCATGAGGCGTACCCGACTTGTATTCTCAGGATCCGGCGGCCAGGGGGTCATTACAGCTGCCATTATTCTGGCGGAAGCAGCAGTTATTTACGAAGGTATGGAGGCAACTCAATCTCAGAGTTATGGTGCTGCAGCAAGGGGTGGTGCAACAAGGAGTGATATTATTCTTTCTGAATCGCAGATTAATTTTTTTGGGGTAGTTCAACCCAATATCCTGGTTTGTCTGACTCAGGAGGCATATAATCTTTATTCCACCATTATTCGACCGGGTGGAACTCTGCTCACTGATAATCATTTTGTAAAAATAGCCAAGAAAGCCGATGCCAGACAGGTAGAGTTGCCCATGTATGAGAGTGTCATGGAAAAAATAGGCAAACCAATTGTTTTTAATATCTGTGTTCTTGGTGCGTTAATTGGCGTTACCGAAATATTGCGCCCGGATTCGGTTATGAAGGCCATTGGCGACAAGGTGCCAAAAGATTTTCTTAAGATGAACAACAAGGCTTTTGAGCTTGGCCTTGCAATGGCAGGGGAGTAAAACCAACCCCGATATTTACCAGTTTTTATACGGACTGTTGATGAGGTTAGCGTTGTAGTACCTCGGATCGTCTGTTACCTCTTTGCCGATCCAGTGAGGTCGTGAGAATACTTCACCCTCATATTTCAACTCAATTTCAGCGAAAACCAACCCCTGGTTTTCGCCTGTAAATTCGTCAACCTCCCAGGTAAATCCATCAAAAGGTATTTTGTATCGTGTTTTTTCGATCACAGGTTTGTGGCAGAGCTCCCGGAGCATCTCCCTGGCATCTTCCAGGGGGATTTCATATTCAAATTCAAGCCTGGTTTCCCCGGTAGTAGGTCCTTTTATAGTAAGAAATCCTTTTTTTCTAATTGTTCGCACTCGTACAGTTCTGTCTTTTTCTATACTGAGGTACCCCTGGCTATAGTGTATTCCCTCAGCAAGTCCTCGCCAGTCTTCATTTGTAATAAGGAATTTTTTTTCTATTTCTTTGCCCATATCATCTCCTTTCAAGAGTAATGGTGCTTCCCGGCCAGTTCAATGGCTGAAAAATTGAGCGTTGCATGAATAGTTAGTATTGGGAAAAACAGGGCCATGGCAAATATATTTACTATCGGAATCATACTGACAAAGGCTGGAAGAATGCCTATTCGAAAAGAAGGGCTGGAATGGATCTGCAGCCACTTTATTTTTTTCCCCAGCGACCACCGGCGACGTGAGGCCGGTTAGTCGATAAACAGAAGAGCCGAATAATAGGTATAGAGTAGAAAAACCGCCGCCTGTCCTATCCCTGGAATAAAATTGATAAAAAGTGCTACAATTGTTACAACGATACCGAAAAGAGCAATCTTTATTCCCTCGAAAATATCACGAAGAAAGCCGGGTAGTGTGAGGCTGGCGTCAGGATCAAAGTGTTCTCCCGCATACAGTTTCTCCGCGGCAGTACTGAGGAATACATATCCCGGAGTTGAGATGCTGTAGGCCAGGAGAAAGGCCAGGTAGAAGGCTGCTATTCTGGAAATAATGGTAAAGAGCCAGCTGCTCACCAGCCAGCCTTTATGCTGGACCCATCCCCAGACAGTATCAGTATCCGGTGCATTGGTAAAAAAATCCTTGGTAAGGTCATTAATGAAATCAACAGTGAACAGGTAGCCTACCCAGGTAAGAGAGAAGGTAATGACAAAGAGAATGAGAGACCAGCCGATAAGGCGCTTCCGGCGTATCATGAAAGCGAGGGAGGAGGATAACGGTATCCATTCTGCGGTCTGATTATCCTGATGTTGCTTTTCCATCGTATTTACTGGTATATGTGAATCCTGTAAGTTTTTGATAAGGTGCTCGCAAGAGAGGCCGGTTTTGAAACAAAGTATAGATCTTTTTTTGTACTACGCCATCTCAAAGTTTGAGTTTTAACGAGATTGTAAAAAACCGGGCGGTAACTTTTCACCACCCCAGATATAGAATGGACCGTATGAGTATAGTAAGTAAAAAGAAAAACAGACCAATTTATGAGTGTCATAAATGTGGCTATAAGAGCGTAAAATGGCTTGGTCGCTGTCCTGAGTGCGGCGAATGGGAGAGTCTTGCAGAGAAAGAGATAATTTCTCCGGCTTCTGCTCGTTCGTATACAGAGCCTGTTCCCCTGCATATGGCTCCGGACGGTGATGAGGAACGGATCAGTACAGGTATTGAAGAGTTGGACAGGGTTCTGGGTGGTGGTATTGTTCCCGGGGCTGTGGTTCTCATTGGCGGTGAACCGGGGATCGGTAAATCTACCCTTCTTCTCCACCTTCTTGCCTCAGTGGCAGATGAAAAAAGGAAGGTTCTGTATGTCTCCGGGGAAGAATCTGCGCGGCAGATAAAGATGAGGGCCAGACGTCTTAATGCTATTCATCCGGAGGAATTTCTGGCTACTGAAAATAGTGTGGAGCAGATTATTGCCATGACCATGGCAATGCGGCCGAGTCTTCTTGCGGTTGATTCCATTCAGACATTAACGTGTTCCGAAATTGCCTCTTCACCCGGTTCAGTCAGCCAGGTGAGGGAATCGGCGTATAAACTTCTGGAGATGGCAAAAAAAGAAGATATTCCGATTGTTCTGGTGGGACATGTCACCAAAGACGGAGCTATTGCCGGTCCCAAGGTTCTTGAACATATGGTGGACACGGTACTTTATTTCGAGGGGGATCGCAGTCATGCTTTTAGAATTTTACGAACGGTAAAAAATCGTTTCGGTTCCACTAATGAAATCGGTGTTTTTGAGATGAAAGAAGAGGGGTTGGTGCAGGTTAAAAATCCTTCGGAGATCTTTCTGGCAGAGCGGCCTCTGGATGAACCAGGTTCGGTAGTACTGCCCAGTGTGGAGGGAACCCGGCCTATTCTGGTAGAGGTACAGGCTTTGGTAAGTCCCACAAATTTAGGAACTGCCAGAAGAACTGCCATTGGAGCCGATCCACAGCGACTTTCACTGCTCTGTGCTGTTTTGGAAAAAAAGTGTGGCCTTGACCTGTATGGTAATGATATATTTTTGAATATTGCCGGTGGGATACGCATCGATGAGCCTGCCCTTGATCTGGGGGTAATATGTGCTTTAGCTTCCAGCCTCATGGAAAAACCGATACCTTCAGCTACGGTAGTTTGCGGTGAGGTTGGCCTGGCTGGCGAGGTTCGGGCAATAGGCCATGTTGATGTTCGAGTAAAAGAGGCGGAAAGGCTGGGATTTACCCGGTTCGTATTGCCGAGAGGTAACAGAGAAAGGATAACATGGAAACCCAAAATTAAACTGATCGGGGTTAGCACACTGCAGGAGTTCATGGAAGTAGTTTTTAATTGAATATATATTTGAATTTAATGGAGAATAACGATGTCTGATGCCCACCAAGATCACCATGAAGATAACGAAGTAAACGTAAAAGTTGCGTTGTTTTTACTTGCTGTTGTAGCGGAGATTATCTTTTTGGCCATGATTAACTAGGCCTGTCCATAAATGGCTATTTTATCCTAACTCCTCGTTGCACTCAAAATTTAATCCTCCGATAAGCGAGGCACGAGACATCGAGATATCAACTATATGCCTGTGGTTAAATTTATCGAGCGCCTCGATTTAGAACAAAATATCTCATCTATGGACAGGCACTAACCAGGAGATTGCAATTGGCGGTACAGAAAAAACTTAATCATTGTGGTGCTGAATAGATGGTAGAGAACAGGTCGGATCGGGAAGTTGTTGTCTTGTTAACTGATATGGTTCAGTATTCAAAGAAGACTGTGGCCATGAGTCCCGAAGAAATCAAGGATTTTCTCATTGATTATCATGGCAATATCTATAACCTGATCGACTCCGAAGAAAGCCAGCCTCTAGAAATAGAACCTTCTGGCGGTGATGGTTCGCTGGTTATCTTTGAAAAACAACCTGGTGAGGGCAAATCAGCTGTCTGCACTCGCGCATTGAATGTTGTTGTCAGGATGGCACAGGCCGCCAGCAGCGGCTATATTGAGCCAACACGCATGGGATTACTGCTTGGCGATATAACTGAAGCTCAACTCGGAACCAGAGTTGCTAAATTCGGATCCAGCTTTGCGGTAGCAAATCGTCTTGAGGAACTTTGTGGCTATTTCGGTACCCATTTACTTATGGATAGAGAGGTGGCCAGGTATCAGAAAGGGTTTGACAAGTACCTCCTGACTATCGGCAAGGTGAGTCTTGCCAGTGTTCTCCACCCGATAAACATGTTTACTCTTTGTAAGCCTGGTATCCATGGGTATCCGGCAGAGGTGGACGAAGAACAGTTGCTGCAATTTATTTCAATGAAAAATGAAGCGATGGAGCTCTTTTCAGGTAATTTGCAACTGGGTATTTCGCCTGATTTCCCCAGGGTAAGAGAGATGCTTCTCAAGACACAGAATTTTTTTCTTGATCTGACTGGAAAATCGGATATGGGCACTGAGCGTATTCTTGAATATATTCGAGAGACCCCTTTTCCCGCCAAAGATTATGATCGCCGGGGAATGGAATTAATGGAAAAGAGTCGTGATACTCTTGGTGATCGAATATATCATCTCTCAAAGCAACTTCTCAAAGCGCTCAATCCCGAATTTTACCACGCTCTGGTTGTGGATACGACCTGGGAGAGATATTTTCGGTTAGAGTGGTATCGAAAAGGAGAAGTTATAATTCAGATCGGCAGCAGTCCGGATGGTGTATATTATCTGGATAGCGGGGCAGCTGAAACTGTCGACGCGAATGGAAAATGGTTGTCAACTATCGAAGCTGGAACAATTTTCGGAGAGATGGCCTATTTTGGAGGAGAGCACAAGCGTACAGCTACGGTGCTTGCAAAAACTGATATTGTACTCAGGAAGATATCTACAGAAGCTTTGAAAGAGCTGCCGACAATAGTTGCTATCTTTGAAAAAATTGCCCTTGCCCGTAAAAACGAGATTGAAAAGAGCAAGGGGGCTGTCGAAGATGATTCCCCTGCCTCCCGATAACAGGAAGCAGGAGATTCATGCTCTCTGCTATTTGGCTGAGAGCACCACGTATTGGCTATAGTCACCTGCTCGTATTCTGAGCAATATTCTTTTTGCACCAGGTGTCTTCTTCAGGACAGCATGAAGCTCCTGCAGATTGCCAGTCCTGCTTCGGTTGACCTCTTCAATCAGGTAGCCTGGCTTTAATCCTTCAGCTGCAGCTGAGCTGTCGGGTTGTACATCACTGATAACAACACCGCTGTTTTCTTCGTAGCCAAGCTTATCGGCAAGTTCCTGGGTCATATCCTGAAGGATGAGACCAAAATCTTCAAGAGAGTCTTTACCTTCACTCAGGACAGTCCCTTTGCCAAAATCAGATGGCTGTTCTCCAATGACGACTGTGATTGTTTTATCTTCACCGTGTCGAATGATATGCAGTGTAACCTCACTCTCTGGTGAAGTGAGAGCTATTCTGTTTCGCAGGTCGGAAACATCTTTTAATACAGTCTCATTTAAGTGAATGATCACATCTCCCTGCTTAATCCCTGCCCTATCCGCCGGCGAATCTTTCTGTACCTCACTTATCAGGATTCCACCTGCCTGTTTTAAACCGAAGGATTCAGCCAGTTCTTTATCTACATTCTGGATTACAACACCAAGCCATCCACGGGTTACCTTGCCATCTTTCTGCAGTTGATCTTCAATGGATTGGGCCATATTAATTGGAATGGCAAAACCGATTCCCATATAGCCACCGGTTTTTGAAAAAAGTGCTGTATTAATGCCTATCACTTCACCATGCACGTTAATGAGTGGTCCACCACTGTTCCCGGGGTTGATGGCAGCGTCTGTCTGGATGAAATTTTCGTATTGGTTGATGCCGACACTGGACCTCCCTTTAGCGCTGACTACACCGACGGTGACAGTCTGGCTGAGGCCAAATGGATTACCTATGGCAATAACCCACTCACCTACTTCCAGAGCATCGGAATCACCAAGCGAAAGAACAGGCAGATTTTCCGGATCATCAATTTTAAGTAGAGCCACATCGGATTGGGGGTCTGCACCAACCACTCTGGCATCAAATTCACGATTGTCGGACAGGCTCACCTTTATTACATCTGCATCTTCGATAACATGGTTGTTGGTGAGGATGAAACCGTCTTTACTGATAATAAATCCTGATCCCTGGCCACGCTGTTTGTATTCACGTTGTCTTGGTTGCTGTGGCCGTTGTCGACGATATTGCGGACCAAAAAATTGATCAAAAAACGGATGGTTGAATATATCTTCACCGCCTTGACCTCGTGAAGTACTCTTGGTTGTTTTTTCCACTTTTATATGGACGACCGCGGGTTTTGCCTTTTTTACTATGTTGACAAATGGGTTGGATGATCTGTTCAGGATATCATTGTCTACACCGGTAGCGGCAGTGGCAACCCTTATCCCTGTGGCCATTATCACACTGAGTATCAAAAAAGCGATAATGGTGCTGAAAGGTTTTTTTACCGTGTCTGTTCTCATAATATGCTCCTTTGTAAAAGACACTTGTTAGTTAGTGTCTGTCCATGGATGAGATATTTTGTTCTAAATCAAGGCGCTCGATAAATTTAACCGCAGGCATATAACTGATATCTCGATGTCTCGTGCCTCGCTTATCGGAGGATTAAATTTTAAAGAGCAACACAGAGTTAGGGGAAAATAGCCATTTATGGACAGGCACTGGTTATGGTACGAAGGAGAGGACAGTCCCCCTTCAATTGATCTGTTTTGATCCTTCAAGGGACTGTAAACTTGAAAAAAACATCGTCAAGAAAGATTACTTAAATGTAATCTTGGAAGGGAGGAGTGAGACACGGATTACTCTTTTCAGCTTCGTATCATATCAGCAATCTGAAAGGCAACCTCCAGGCTTTGCTCTGCGTTCAGTCGCGGATCACAGCTGGTGAGGTAGTTGCTTGCAAGTTCTTCGTCAATAATATTGTGGGCACCGCCTGTACACTCGGTTACGTTATTACCTGTCATCTCGAAATGAACCCCGCCCGGTACGGTTCCCTCTGACCAGTGGGTTTCAAAAAAGCAGGTGATCTCAGAAAGTATATCGTTGAAGTTTCGTGTTTTATGACCAGATGTTGCGGTATAGGTATTGGCGTGCATAGGGTCGCAACTCCAGACTACATTGAAACCTTCACGCTTGATCTCGCGGAGCAGTGGCGGGAGAACTTTTTCGATCTTTTTGCTTCCCAGCCGACTGATGATGGTGATACGGCCAGCTTCATTTTCCGGATTCAGGGTTGTAATTAATTTTTTAACATCGCTGAGTTCGTAGGTGGGGCCGATTTTTATGCCAATCGGATTATGCACACCCCGCAGAAACTCGACATGTGCTCCATTCGCCTGGCGTGTCCGTTCACCGATCCAGAGCATATGGGCAGAGCAGTCGTACCAGTCGCCGGTAATGGAGTCTTTTCTGGTTAAAGCTTCTTCGTACTGAAGGAGAAGGGCTTCATGGGAGGTGAAGAGCTGGGTCTGGTTAATTTGGGGGGCATCGGCAGATATTCCAATGGTTTCCATAAAGCGAATGGCCTGATCAATCTGCTTTGCCATCCGGTCGTAGGAGCGTCCCATTGGAGAATTGGCAACAAATTCCTGATTCCATGCCTGGACTCTTTGAAGAGAGCCGAAACCACCCCTGGTAAAGGCACGCAGCAGGTTCAGGGTAGATGCCGCCATATTGTAGCCCTTCAGCATGAACTTGGGGTTCGGAGTACGGGCTGCCTCTGTAAATTCGGCCTGATTAACCATATCTCCCCGGTAGGAATGTAAGGTGACACCGTCTTTTGTCTCGGTATCTGCAGATCGTGGTTTGGCAAACTGTCCGGCAATTCGACCAACTTTGATGACAGGTTTCTCACCTGCATAGGTGAGGACAACAGACATTTGCAGCAATATTTTGAGGGTCTCTCTGATATTGGGTGCGGTCACCTGGGAAAAATTTTCAGAACAGTCACCACCTTGAAGTAAAAAAGCGTCCCCTGTGACAGCTTTTGCCAGGAGTTGTTTGAGTGAGCGAATTTCACCTGCAAAAACAAGCGGTGGCAGGAGAGAGAGATTGCTGAGTACATTCTCCACGCTGTCCTGATCGGGCCAGGATGGTTGTTGAAGTGCCGTAAAATTTTTCCAGCTTGATTTTGTCCAGTTGGTCTGGTTGATGGCCATGGGTGGTTCCTCAGTTTTTTGTTTATTATTACAGTTGTTCAGGAGTAAGGTACTAATAACAGCATCGTTCCAGATCAAAGGCATTGAGGATTCGTAATTCCCGTTCCTTTTTTGGGCCTTCAACAGGGGGCAAAAAATTGAGTTTACAAATCAATTCTGCCGCGGCACTGCAGTCAGGGATTGAATTTAACCCAGAACCGAGAATTTTACCAGTTCTTGTGTCTAAAAGTTCGGCATCCTCACCATTTGTAACGACGGCGAGTGGAATACAGTAATCAGGGTTGAGGATTCTGGCTGCCGCAATTGCTGATCGTTCCCTACTCACCAGAGACCCCGGGCCATACCTGATAATCAGAAACTGCCTGCCACCATGGGAGACAGTGAGTTCTATGGTTGAGGTAACAAAACATCGATTGAACAGGCTGTCGATTGTGTTTCTTGGCTGAAGGTCTTCCCTCCCATATCCTTTCTCCTCTATCATCAGTTTACTGAGCGATTGCCTAATGCGCTCATCATCAGTATCTGTCAGTTCCTCCCCCGTGAGGTAATCTTTCAAGGTGCCATAGATGAGGTGATGGGGTATTGGTTCGGGCATGGTAGTTCGTCCTCTGGTTAAACGATATTTCAGTATTTGTCATCAATAACGTATGATCATTACTTTCTCCCCGCCACCTTTTCACTCATTGTTTGGATAACCTTGTAAAAAACAGGCACAAACAGGACAGCTAAGAATGTTGCAGCAATCATTCCACCAAAAACCGCAGTTCCCAGGGCCTGCCTCGAAGCTCCTCCAGCCCCGCTGGCAATAACCAAAGGATAGACACCTAAAATAAATGCGAAAGAGGTCATAAGTATTGGTCGAAAGCGGAGTTTTGCCGCATCCATGGCAGCATCAAAAATGGACATGCCTTTTTTCCACGTGCTTCTACTGCGAATTCGATAGTTAGATGTTAACAATATCCCCCCTATAGTTGTACATTCGTGGCCGCATCCCATAATTTATCCGTTACCTCAAGCTGTTTACTCAAGGTTATATATTTATCCATAATTTTAAGGCGTACACGATGCTTTTGTGAGGCACCAAGTTTATGAATTTTATCATCATCAATGAGATAGAGGTCCTGCAGGCCGAAAGAGTTTAAACCATACCGTGTATTTTTTTTTCTCTTTTGTTCGTACATGGATGTTCCCATAAACGGATTCTTGTGGTTTCCAAGATTGAGATAATGGATGAGAGAGGGAGCAAAGTCTATGCTGGTCGAATTTTTTGCATCAAACGTTTTGGGTAATTCTCTAGTAGGATCATGAATTATAAGAGGTATTTTATCAACGATAATATTTTGATACCCGGCCCCCTTAAATGCATCTACAAAGGGTTTTTCCGGATAATGGCAGTGATCAGCAGTGAAAATTATCATTGTATTTTCAGCGTAGGGTGATGTCTTAAAATATTCCCAGAACAAGCCGAAAGCACTGTCAAAGTTATGAATGGTATTCAGTGATCTGTTATCTCCATCACCATATTTTTTTCCATCTTTGGTTAGTTTCAAAAAGGCATGTGTACCGAGATTGTACAATCCCACGAAAAAGGGTCTCTCTCTATTGCTGTCTTTTTCATGATCCTTGAGAAAACCGATGATGCCCTTTGTAAATTGTTTGTCGGACAGTGCAAACTTAAGCTGAGGTCCGGCATCTCCAAGGTATTTCTGAGATAATACGCCACCTGTTATAACTCGGTTGAAACCGAGTTGTATCATCATCTCATCGACCTGAGATTCATGTTCTATGTGTGCATCAAGAAATATGGTTTCGTAACCATTTTTATTGAACACATTGCTGAGGCAATAGTAATTAACTTCGGGAAGGTCAGTATAATTTGTCTGCCAGCCTTCATTGCCACCATACGTTGGAAAAAGAGAACAGAGTTGGCCGTGCAGACCCCGATAGGTTGCAGCTGTGTGGTTGTAGTAATTTTCAACTACCATTGATGACCTGGCAAAATTATCAATATTGGGTGTTATTTCAGGGTAACGGGAGCCATACATATTTATCGATCTTGCTGAAAATCCTTCCGTGAAAAAAACGATTATGTTTTGCCTGTTGCCCAGCTTGAGTTTTTTTTCAAAAGGAGCAGGTTCTGAATATATGTCTTCTTTTATAAGAGGATATTCACTGGTCGGGTTGTATTGGAAACCAAAATTTTTTATAACATTTATTTCATACGGGCTGAAATCGGAATGGCTCAGCTCTGTTGAAAAAAGCGAATTTTGTAAAAAAAGAGTTTTGTACAGTTCAGATATCGGTGCGGTATGTGGTAGAGAAAAGTCTTGAAGGTAACTGTTCCGCTGTGCGATGATACTTTTGGGCAGCCAGAGATTGCTGAGATAAAAAGTTGTTGCGATGAAACTGAATAACAACGAAAAAACCACAAGTTTACCGGGTCTCATGTGGGTTTTATATGATTTTTTTTCAACTAATATTGGCAATATCAAACAGATAAGTGATAAAAAAAGAAGTCCTTTAATGGTTTGAGAATTAATAAGCAGGCTTATGTGATTGATGTTATCAATGGCTAGCCTGGATATGAACTCTTTTCCCTGGTAAAAAGAAGCAAACTGAAGGCAGTAAACTGTAATGAAAAAGGAAGAGAAGATATAGAACAGAATTCTAAAAAAAATGTTCCGGTTGAGGAGCCAGACTCCAACGAGAAGTATGGTGCATAATTCAACAAGAAAGAGATCGAACAGGCTTAAAACTGCAGGCAGTTTTTTGATGGAGAGATCAGAAAAATTCAGCTCCAGTTGAGAGACAAAACCCAGCACAATAAGTGCAGTAAACAGGGACATGTATAAGAAAAAAATGATTCCTTTCAGCTTCATCAAAGGTGTCCTTTTAAGGTAACTACTCATGGAGTAAGCATCTGAACTTCGCTAACCTCCGCACTTGTAACTGTGAGCAGTTATCTTTTCAGATTATTGACTTCTGGTGTGTCGACATTTTGTCTGGGCAGCTAAATCTATAGCGGATTTGATAAAACACAACTCACCCTATTATCCCCTGCAACACTGCTGAAGCAGGGGATTTAACTGGTACAGCTCTCCTGCAGATAGAGTAATTGCATGCATTGTTTTATTTGGCCCAATTATTGCTAACATATCAGAAATGGTTTGAAAACAGAAATTTCGCAAGGTGACCCTTACACTTACATTGTGCTGTATGGATATTTTAACTACACCCATATCTGGTCGTTCTACTGCAGGCCCTGGTTCTTTACCACCCAGAGCAAAAGAAGACCAGGCATCATTTGATGACTTGCTTACAGGATACATCGAAGCCAAGGTCAAACCACAACAGGCCAATGCAGCCCCCGGAGGATCGCTTATTCTGGTAGGTGAAATAACGTCTGAAAACGAAACAGTTTCAGAGCTTTTGCTGCGGCACAAAGAGCTGAAGTCATCTGCATGGAATATTCTCTACAGAGAGCAAAATCTGAACAAAGATTATACCAAAATTCAGCCGGGAACCCACGTGTACTACAATACTGAAGAGGGTACTCTTACCTGGAAGACCACAGCCCACAATTTATCTTACGGCCAGGCAGTTCCAGATTATCCTCGTTCTCCTGCAGCTGAACTATCAGCACAAATGGGCAGAGTGGATTTTTACCCGGAAACTCAGATGCAACTTGGTGTGATCAGTGAGAGTGTTCCCTCAGTTTCCCATCTTCTCAAATCGCACTCCTCACTGCAATCTGATACATGGAATATACTGTCCTCTGCCGTAAACAGGGACAAAGATTTTACCCGCCTTCCTGTCGGTACAGTGGTTAAATTCGACCATGTCAGCAGGGAAATAAGCTGGCAACTACCTGGTAAAAATCGCCAGGAAAATGTTACCCCCATGGTTCCAGTTAAGAGCAGCATCACCTCGTCTGCAATCAAGGCGAAATATGAAAACTCTTCCGGAAACCCTGTGCTGCTCGGCAGGATTGACAGCACTAACACCACGGTCTCCCACCTTCTGAAAAAACATCCGCAACTTGGGGGAAATACTTGGAATATTCTTGCCAGCAGCGCTAACAGAGACAAACCCTTTAGTCGTATTGCAGGTGGAACAGAAATTTATGTGAATACGGAAAATATGGAGATTATCTGGAACCCGGCGGACCCAGGTATATCAGTATCACATCATACACCCCCGATGGCATCAGGTGGGGCGAGTCCCGATTCTACTGTGCAGAAACATATCGATCCGGCGACTGATCTCAGTGAGGCTGTACAGCGATATCTGGGTACATCCTATAAAGAAATCAACTGTTATGAACTACTGGTGAAGGGATTGCAGCATATGGACATTCCATATGCGGGAAGAGACGGTTTGTTTACCAAACTTACCCGTATGGCTCTTGATAAGGGAATGGCACCCAATGCCTATCTCAATGGTGAGGGTATCGTCAAGGCTGCAGGGTCTCTGGTTTTGTCCAAAAATTATTCAGGCAGAGCAAACTGGAGGGATGAGGCAGCAACATTTATCAGGGAAATTGAACCTCTTCTTGGCAAAGGACAGATCCTGTCTTTTTCGACCAGAACCAGAGGCCACACAGGCATTGTCTCACAGCAAAATAATCAATGGACGTTTATTAATTCCGGCAGGTTAGATAATTCAGTGAATGTAAACAGCGTACGTCGGGGAGTGGGAGAAGAGGTTCTGCATGAGGAGATCCGTAACTGGTTCAAGTTGGCGCACTCAAACCGAGAAAACTTGAGCGTGACTCTCGGCCAGCTCGAACAGGGTAAAATTCGTACCGCTTCCAACATGTCAAAGTCATATTCAAAACGTGGCTAAACTCGTACGGCATTTTCACGTATAATTTTTGATTACTGGTAAAATGGAGTTCAATCAACGATTATGATAAATAAGAGTAAGGAAACGATGAATAAACCTGCACGAAAAGGGCTGACAAGGATAATTTGGGCCGGTTACTACTCGTACCGTGGTATTATCGCTGCCTGTCGATATGAGGCTGCCTTTCGTCAGGAATTGATATTAATGTTCATCATGCTGCCATTTGCTTTCTGGCTGGGAGAAACAGCGGAGCAGCGCATTTTACTGATTGGACCATGTGTTCTTGTCATTATTGTTGAATTGATGAATTCTGCGATCGAGGCAGTGGTGGATCGTATCGGATCCGAGATGCATGAGCTTTCCGGGCGGGCAAAAGATATGGGCTCTGCTGCCGTATTGTTCAGCTTGATCTTAGTCATAATAAGCTGGGGGCTCATAGCCTGGCATCGGTTTGGATTGAATGTGACTCCATAACACTCATTTGGGTTCCTCCACCGTACCCTGCTCGCGTGACTCTTTTTCCAGCAGGACGATATCCGGGTTCCAGTCGAGCCATGGTTTTTCCGGTTTATCGTAGAGTGAAAAATGTTGGCCCGGACTTGCTGCATCTCCAATCTGCTCATTGCCGGGAGTTGCAAGGGCGATGCCTCCCTTGATAATGGCTTCAAGGGATTCAGTGGTTACAGTTATTCCAGAAAAAATCCCTCCTTCAATTTTTGCTCCACTTACATTCCAGAACCTCGTATTATCTCTGATTATTGCAATGTATGGCGATGCAATTGTCACAAATACGTTGACCTTGTTAAAAGAAGGCGACAGTTGAGATCCGGTTACCTGGCCGACCTGTACCTGCCGGTAATAGACTGGTGAACCGATCTTGAGAGAGCCGAGATGGGAGGTCTCAAGGATAATCCCAAGCCCATTCTGGTTTGCGATCTGAGTATGTGGAGGAGCGTTGAGTGCCGTGAAAGTCCTTGTCTGTTTGCCCTCTCCCGGGAGGAAGGTAAGAAAAGAACCGAAAATGAGAGTGTCCAGATTTTTTACTCTGGACAGATTTATTTCAACCTCTACCACCCAGAGCCTGGTTCCTGTTCTGAACAACCGGGCAACATTTTTTTCTACTCTGATTTTTGCTGTTATAATTTTCAGATCTTCAGCAAATGACATGGTGGTGACCCTGCCCGCTGTAATTCCCCTGTATTTGACAGGAGAGCCTTCTTTCAGCCCATGAGTCTGTTCAAGATGGACTGTTAATTCGACTTCATCTGCATTAAGAGCTTCACTCAGGTTATCGTAGAGGGGATAGGGGGTATCAGATGAAGTTAGTGCACCTCCAGAGAAATTTATGCAACCTATTCCACCGGAAATGATAGACTGGAGTGAGCCGGTCTGTACATTAATGCCACTAAAGCCTCCAGATACTTGTATTCCACTTGTGTTGTAAAAGCGGGTTGTTTCATTTATAAGGTCTTTAAATGTGTTCTCAACAAAGCAGTCAATAAGCACCGCCTGCTGATTATCAGTCAGGCTAAAGTCTTTAATATGTCCAATTTGAATATTTTTATGGAGGATTGGGGCACCAACCGACAGGGACTGGGCATTTTTTGAGAGAATGAAGAACTGTTTGCCAGATGGCTGCAGCTCATAAATTGATTCTGCCGCCTTTTTATAACTGGAGTAGAGTCTGTATTCTTTTCCTTCTGCAGGGGCAAAATTCTTCTTCCTGCTCAACTTATCGGGGGTTGTAAAGCTGACCCCGCCATGAAGAATTCGCGTTAGAGGCCCCGTTGATAGCTCGAATCCAGAAAAATCAGCTTTCATTTCAATACCGCTATGTAACCAGAACACACTTTTTTTACTGAGCAGATGGAGGTACTGTTTATAGATGAAGATGGTTGTTCTGATGGTTTTTCCCGATTTGTCGAGATCCACATCAATTATTTCTCCGACATTAATATTTTTGAAATAGACGGGGGAGTCCTGTGAGAGGGAAATGGTCTCATTAGAGGTCAAAATAAATTTTTTGCCGGGACGAAGAGGTCTTTGTGGTAGTGGCTCCGGCCGGATATCAAAAGAATTCTTAAATGCTCCCTCTCCAGGTTGAAAAGTAATATAAGGGCCGGAGATCAGCAGCCGCAGGTTTTTAATACCGGCAGGACTGAGTTTAGGTTCGACAATCCAGAATGTGGTATTTTCGCGTAAGATCAGTTCTGCCCTGGGGTCAAGAAGGATGTGTGCTGTTACGCTTCGCTGCTCATCATTATTGAAGCTGATCTCTTTTACAAAACCGGCCTCCAGCCCTCTATACATAACCTTCGTCGTTCCCTCGACGATATTTTCACCGGAGGCAAGTTTGAGTGTCATGGGGAGGCCGTAATTGGCTGACTCAAAGTCCGGGTAGAGTTGAAAAACATCTCTGTTTTCTGCCGGGGGAGTGTCCTGGAGCTGCTCCGGCGTGTGCAGCAGGATACCACCTTTCAGCAGGGACGCCAGGGATTCAATCTGTATTTTCATATTGGGAAGCTTGCCGCTGATCTGTATTCCGCTCACATTGCAGAAACGACTTTTAGTTCTCACCAGGTGGGTATACTGAGGTTCTATAAAGAGGTCGATCAGGACGTTATCGTCTTCCTCAAGCTGGTATTTTTCTACATCTCCAATTTTTATATTTCTATAGTAGACACCTGTACCTGTCTGGATGGAACCAAGTTTTTCCGCCCTGAGCTGGATGTGCAGCCCCGGAGTGTCCTGAGATACCGGAGGATTGGTCGGAAGACCATTGAACTCACGCTTTGGGATGGTAGAGGAACCGACCTGAATACCAATATAATTTCCGGAAAGAATTGTATCCAGTCCCTGGATGCTGCTTGCTGAAAGTTCGGGACGAACGATCCAGAAGAGTGTGTCTTCAACAAGATATTTAACAACCGGTTGCTTTATCTTTACTATGGTTTTTACCCTCTGATTATTGAGATCGGGATGAATACTTTTAACGAGCCCCAGAGGAATACCTTTGGCCATTACCTGCGTTTTTCCGGGAATGATACCGGTTGCATCAGTAAAGTAGATCGTTATTTCAACGCCACGACTCTGGTAGCTTGAGTAGAGAAGCCATCCACAGATGGAGAGGGCGAGAATTGGTAGAATCCATACAGCTGAAATTCCACGCTGTTTCTGTATGACAAGTTGTTCAGTCATGGTCTTATTTCCAAGGGTGATTTTAGCATTATGGAGCTGTCTTGTTTACAGCAGTTGCATTTATCCCACATTATACGCGGATCAAAGGTGATAGCTGCGAGCATGGTAGCAGCGACAACAAAACAGAAATATGTTGCTGCAGGAGCTGCGTGGATGGAGGTGAAAAATCCGAAATCAACGAGAACGGATA
>JAOZLO010000004.1:0-4577 GCA_029934775.1 Desulfocapsaceae bacterium | reverse complement strand
CGGGGACAGAGAGTGATGGAAGCGGGAGAGAGTTTATGACAGGTGTGGCAGAGAAGGAGGTTGTTTTCTGCTGCAGTAGTAAATTGCTGTTCTGCTGTGGGCAATAAGCCTTTTGGTCGAGGTGAGGATTCCTTTATACCCTGTGCTATTTTTTTCCAGAAGAAATCTTCATCTATCACAGTTGTAATTGCGATATTTACGAGAACGAGTGCTGAGAAACAGAAGATTCCGGCATGGTAATGAATGTCGGTACTGTTGGACATTTTGATTACTGTGATCATAATTCCAAGCAGATAAACTTCAATCATGGCCCATTCTTCAAGTTTCAGATAGGTCTTGAAGAGTCTGGCCAAATGGGATGGATATCGCTTGCGTTGCAGCTGCAGGCTGAGAGTGAAGATGAGAGAAAGAAGGATGAGGGGGAAGATAAGTGCCGAGATTAATACCATGAAAGATACAAAGTAGTAGTCATTGTAAAAAAAAATAAGTATTGAATCTATTATGTTGGCGCTTTCACTAAAACCAAAACTGTCGAAAGTCATGAGAGGAAAGTATAGTGCGGGAAGATAGAGCAGCAGACCAGTTATACTGAGAGCAAGAGTTTTGGCAATGGAGTGGGTGGATCTTCTGCTTATGGTGGTTCCGCAGCGTGGGCAGACTGTTGAGTGACCGGGTGGAGGTTCTGTTACCGGGAAAAGAAGATCACAGCCTTCGCACGCCGTCAATTGATCCAGGTTGTTTCTGTTAAACTTCAAATGGATGCCCCTGTTTCTTCGCCAATATTTTCAGTACCCCTCTGAGGTGTGGAAAAAAGGGAAAAATATTTTAGGGTACTTGATGGTATCTTCTGCACACCTGAATAATTACCAGAATAGTTGCAGAGAAGATAGTATAGTAACGTGATATAGCTTACTGTTTAAGCATAAAATTCATTTCAGTAAAGATTTTGGAAAAAATACAGGAAGAAGAGTGATGGCGCTAAGGAAAAAATGGTTGAAGATTACCATTAAGGTGGAACCTGTACTGATTGAACCAGTCAGCGATTTCCTTATGGGAATTATCGGGGCGGGGGTGGAAACAGGTGCAATAGATGAAGAGTCGTACGGAACGGTGAATGGTTATGTTGAGCAACCGGATCCGAATCAATCAGAAATTGACGATATTATTTATCAGATCTATTCTTATCTGGCTGAATTGGCACTTATTTTTGACGTGGCCCAGCCAACTATTACCTGGACAATAATTTTGGAGGAAGATTGGAACAGGAACTGGAAAGAACATTTTAAACCCCTTACCATAGTACCGGGGCTTGTAATCTCACCAGTCTGGGAAGAGTACAAAGCTCTGCCGGGAGAACTTTTGATTGAGATGGACCCTGGCATGGCATTCGGAACAGGTCATCATGCAACGACCAGTCTCTCTTTGAGCTTTATAAAAAAGATATTGGTGTCGTCGGCTGGCGGACAAAGGCTCCTCGATGTCGGTACCGGCACCGGTATTCTGGGTATGGCGGCAGTTCTCTTTGGAGCAGGTGAGGTTCTTGGCATAGATAATGATCCGGATGCTGTTGCTGCCGCAAAAGAAAATGTGGTACGTAATCGACTGCAGGAAAGTATGCGAGTTACTCTTTCCCCGCTTTCAACTTTGGATGGGAGTTACGATGTGGTCGTGGCAAATATTATCCACGATGTTCTGGTGGAGATGTTAACAGATCTTACGCGGCTTACTGCCGAAAATGGGGTGTTGATTCTCTCGGGTATTTTGGGAGGAGAACAGGTTGACAGTGTGGTAACGTTTTTTACCGGAACAGGATTTCAACTGAAAAATGAAGAGGTGAGCGGGGAATGGGCGGCATTGATGTTTGTCAAGGGTGTATGATGTATTGCCTGAAATCTGCAGCAGAGGAGTTGAGATGTATCGTTTTTTGTTCGACTTGACTGCTGGAGGTGGGGATACTGTACTCTTATCTAAAGAGGAATCCCGCCATATTTCAAAGGCTTTACGGCTTCATCCTGGTACCGAAATAGAGTTGTTTGACGGCAAAGGAACTGTCTGTAAGGGGAAGATTCTTGAGATCGGTAGCAGAGTAAGAGTACATTTGGGGAGTTGTACCAGTAAAAAAGTGACACCTGGAAAAGCTGTCTGGGTTCTGCAGGGCATGCTGAAGGGCAAAAAAATGGACATTGTTGTGCAAAAGTGTACCGAACTTGGAGCTACACGCTTCAACCCTTTTGTCAGCAGCCGATGTCAGATGAAGTTTAATATAATGCAGAATAACAGCAGGCAGGAGAGATGGCAGCGGATAACCATTGCCGCCTGCAAACAGTGTCTGCGGGCTCGCCCACTGATTGTTGATCAACCGGTACCTTTTTCAGGACTGTTTGATCTGCCTGGGCCGGGTTCCCGCCCGTTGCGGCTTCTTTTCTGGGAGGAAGAGACAGTTGTCCGGCTGCATGATCTGCCATCATTTGACGGGTTTGACGCCATTTATCTGCTTCTGGGCCCTGAAGGCGGACTGACTGTGAAGGAAGTGGAGATGGCACGAGAGGCCGGTTGGCTGACGGTGAGTCTTGGAGACCATATTTTAAGGGCAGAAACTGCGACTCTGTCGGCGCTTTCTATAGTACAGTATTTAGCAGGAAATATTTGATGGCGTTGTAAAAAGTCTTCATCTGCTGCGTTGCTGTAAATTTTCTATCATTTCGACGTACCCTAGTACGCCAAAAAAATAGAAAATTTACGCGCCTTACATATGAAGTTTTCTCGAAGTCTACGCTTATCTACTTAGCCATCTAAAATTTAGTGTTTTACGAGATTGTTATATCTCTAAATATAATGAAGAAGCAATACTCCCGCACTTTGATCCTGAAGCAGTCGCCCAGGATAGTGACCCTTGAACAGGCTGTTGAAAGTTCCCACCAGATTATGGATGTCCGTTCTCATAAAGAGTTCAGAGAGGGCTCAATACCCGGGGCTGTGAATATACCGCTTTTTGATGACGATGAGCGTGGTGTTATTGGCACCCTGTATCGTCATGCGGGCCATTTACAGGCAGTAGATAAAGGTTTTGAACTTGTTGAGAAGAGGTTAGCATCCCTGGTTAAATCCTTTCTTCCATATAAAGAAAAACCTGTTGCTATTTTTTGTGCAAGAGGAGGGATGCGGTCCAGTTCTGTTGTGAACCTTCTTGGACATTTCGGATTTGAAGTGAATCAGGTAGAAGGTGGATATAAGCGATACAGGCGCAATGTTATTGAATCTCTTGATCGTTTTCGGCCCAGACTGATTGTGGTTCATGGTCTTACCGGTACAGGAAAGACCCGAATCCTGCAGGAACTTGATAACATAATTGATCTTGAAGATCTTGCTCAACATCGCAGCTCATTGTTTGGCGCTATTGACAGAGTCCCGAGAAACCAGAGAGATTTTGAAAGTCTTCTGCTTGAGGCTGTTCAGTCCCTGGGTGAGGCACCGTATTTTATAGAGGGAGAAAGCCGAAAAATCGGCAGGGTTTTTATTCCCAGGCCTCTGGCTCTGGCTATGAAAGAAGGCATCTGTGTCAGAATGAAATGCTCTATAGAGACCAGGATTAAAAGAATAGTTGAAGATTACCCTGTTACGGACGCACATAGTCTTGATCAGATTGAACAGATACTGAATTCACTGCGTCAGAAGATGGGGCACAGGGAAGTGGACAGGCTTTGCGGCTTTCTAAGAGAGGGGAACTTTACAGAGCTTGTGCGGACTTTACTCCTTGACTATTACGATAAGCGGTATGGCAACTGCATGAATGATTACAGATATGAACTTGAGCTTTCATCCGAGGATATCGGGGAGGCGGCAGCCCAGCTGAGAAATTTTCGTGCCCACCTGATCTCATCTTTTTTCCAGCCAGAATAAACTTTACTATATCTGCTTATACGGATATAGCCATTTCTATGAGAAACATCACTCTATCTCAATTTATGTCGCTTTGCCGCTTGTGGCAGGATACATTTTAAGAAGATGGATTATCAATACAAAAGGATTGGAGTTCCGCTTATTATCCAGACAATCCTGATTTTCAGCATCGGTAATGCTGCTACCCTATTCTTGAAAAATCTTCTTTTACCCTTTTTCTTAACTCAGGTGAATTAAGAAAATCCCAAGCAGTCATGGCAAGCATTTTTGCAGCATTGAGTAATGTTTTCCTGCCCCTGCTGCTGGTAGTTGCGTCGCGGAAACCAGTGCTGTGAATAGCTGTTTCAGGTCCGACAATGGCGAGCCAGGGATGGATGCACGGGAGATATTGGCTAAGATTACCAATGTCCGAAGAACCTTGACGGCCATCATCGGCGTCGATTTCGATGCCGACTTCTTGCATATTGCGCATGAATGCAGCCTCCAGGGACGGGTTTCGCTTCATCGGATCGAGCACAGGCTGGAATATTTCGAGTTTAAACTGGCAACCGGTGGCAAGCGCCGCGCCTTCACAGCATTTCCTTACTTTTTCAAGAAGTTCATCCCTGTATTTACGGCTGGCTCCGCGCACATAGAAAAGACCTGCAGAATAGTCCGGAATGATACTCGGGGATTCT
>JAOZLO010000558.1:947-2689 GCA_029934775.1 Desulfocapsaceae bacterium | reverse complement strand
CACCAAAGATACCCCAGCTTACCCAGCCAAGAGCAGCCATTCCGGCCATTGCAGCCAGGATCAAGACTGAACTGCCCCCTGTACCAAGCAGCAAAGCATTGAGCAGGTTCTTCTGCGTAGCCGAATCCTTTGCCCTTACCATAAAAATTCCAATGATGGAGAGAACAATACCAATGGCGGCAACGATCATAGGAGCCACAACGGCCATGCCCTGATCAATCCCGGATAGTCCGGGTAAAGCAGCACCAAGTGCGGCAGTCGCCAGAATTGAACCCGCATAGGATTCATATAGGTCAGCACCCATTCCGGCCACATCACCCACATTGTCTCCAACGTTATCAGCAATGGTTGCAGGGTTACGTGGATCATCCTCAGGAATACCGGCTTCCACTTTACCTACCAGGTCAGCACCCACATCGGCAGCCTTGGTAAATATTCCTCCACCCACACGGGCAAATAGGGCCTGAGTGGATGCACCCATACCGAAAGTAAGCATCACGGCAGTAATCTCAACCAGTTTTTCCTTTTCAGTTGTTCCTTCATGTACGAAGGTCAGACCCAGCCATTGAAGACCATGCTCCATGTGCTCGGGGCTGAAGATAAATTTGTTCAGAGCCCAGAACCAGCCGGTAATATCCAGCAGTCCGAAGCCTACAACAACCAGTCCCATCACAGCACCACTACGCAAAGCAACCTGCAGTCCCTTATTCAGGGACTTGGAAGCTCCATGTGCAGTTCTTGCAGAGGCAAATGTTGCTGTTTTCATTCCCAGGAATCCGCAGAGACCGGAGAAGAATCCACCAGTAAGAAATGCCACCGGCACAAAGGGGTTCTGTACTCCCATGTAGGCTAGTACAAGTAAAATAATAAACAGAATACCAAATACATAACCGACGACACGGTACTGGCGCTTCAGGTAAGCCATAGCTCCCTCACGTACGTACTGTGCAATCTCCTTCATCCGGTCTGTTCCCTCTGAATTCTTCATCATGTTCTTGAAAAAATACCAGGCGAAAACCAGTGCTACCACTGCAGCCACGGGAAGCAACCAGAATAGTGCAAAAATATTACTCATAACTCTTATATTTAAGTGTTTAGTTTGAAAAGAAAAGCAAAGATATAGAAAATGCTTTTAGAATAACATTAAATTAAAAGTAACTAATCAGTATTCCCAAAAATAGGCAGTTATGAACAATATTCCGGGGTTTTCAACGTAAAGATCTTCGTCTAAACTAAGAAATCTGTGAAATCAACTGTTCTTAACAATTTTTGATGTTTGATCTTAATATATATCTATCTAAAAGTTTGATATTGAATATCTTCTGTTGTTGCTTTGTAAAAAACAGCACTGTTGCGTTCAATCAAAGACATAGAAGCTTTATTCAAGCAAGTTGAAAATTTGACCAGCCATGTTGGCCACCTTGAAAATGAGATTAAAGATCTCAAGCATGAAAATGAGATGTTGAAGGATCTCAAGCGTGAAAACGATTTGCTGAAAGAGCGGCTGTCCAAATACGAAAATCCTAAGAACAGCAACAACAGTTCTATCCCTCCATCCAAAGATGAGAACAGACCCTTCAAGAGTAAGAGTCTTCGTAAGAAAACGGGCCGTAAGCCTGGAGGACAGAAGGGCCATGAAGGGACGACCCTGGAAATGGTATCAGATCCTAATGAGATCATAGATCATTCTCCGGAATATTGTGAATGCTGCGGAGAAAATATCGGAGTCATTCCTGGTGAAT
>JAOZLO010000558.1:0-937 GCA_029934775.1 Desulfocapsaceae bacterium | reverse complement strand
CGCAGACAGGAGATAGACATTCCACCTATTGCACCGGTTGTCACTGAACATAGGGTTTATAAGAAAAAGTGCAGCTGTGGTCATGTGACCACTTCTTCTTTTCCGGGTGGAGTGCAGGCATCGGTTAGTTATGGACCAATGATAGAGAGTTTGACCGGATATTTTCATACTCGTCAGTACATTCCATTCTTAAGAATGCAAGAGTTGTTCCGAGATATATTTTCCGTTCCCATTAGTGAAGGTGGTATTCATTGTTTGCTTAATCGTCTTTCAGCTAAATCCCTTCCTCTTTACTACAGGATCCGGGATCTTGTAATAAACAGCCCGGTGGTTGGTTCCGATGAAACCGGTGGCAGACTCAATGGAAAAAGGATATGGATATGGGCCTGGCAAAATGAACGGTTCACCTGGCTTCGGGGTACAGATAACAGAGGATACAAAACCATTGAAGAGAGTTTTCCCAAAGGATTTACAAGTGCTGTTTTGGTACATGATTGCTGGAGAAGTCATTTTCAGACAGATGTTCAGACACACCAACTTTGCACAGCTCACCTGCTCAGGGAACTGAACTATCTCGAAGAAAGGTACAACCATCGCTGGCCTGTCAGGTTTAGAAAGTTCATCATTGATGGTATTGAACTGAAAAAGAAAATGGAGCCCGGGGATTATTATCAACCGCTACAGAAAAGAACAGATCTGGAAAAAAGACTGACAAAGCTGCTGGCTTCCCGAATAGATCAAAACCATAAAGAACTTGTTTCTTTCCAAAAACGGATGTTGAAATACAAGGACTTCATCCTTACTTTCCTTTATCATCCAAAGGTGCCACCCGATAACAACGGAAGCGAAAGGGCAATACGAAATGTGAAGGTGAAACAAAAAGTCTCCGGGCAGTTCAAATCCTGGAAAGGCGTAAATAACTTCCTAATCCTGCGTA
>JAOZLO010000557.1 GCA_029934775.1 Desulfocapsaceae bacterium | reverse complement strand
TTGTCCCAGGACTCATCACCTTACCGTCAACAAAAGGCAGCACCATAGCTTCTTCGGGGTTTACAATGCTTAATACCTCAGGGGATACACCTATCTTTGCAGTGGCAAGAATCGCCCCCTGTTCATTGCTGCGATCGATAAAAACATCGGTACCCTCACCTGGAACCCGTAATACATACTTTTTATTTTCAACAGTGCAGGTGTAGTTATGGTTTGAAAGCCCCCCCGAAAGGATTTCATGTTCTACTTCTTTACCCTTCCATATATCAACACGCGAAATTATCGATTCAGCCACAGTTGTTTTCATAAAGTATCCTTTTTTTGTAACTACTCATGGGGGAAGCATCCGAACTTCACTAACCTCCGTACTTGTAACTGTTTACAGGGTGCCGTAGATTTTTGCAGGCAGGTCGGTACCGCGTATAAGTCATACGTAAACCGGCGTGACCGCGGAAAGATGCGGTGGCCTGTGAGCAGTTATCTTTTTTTATCAAGTTACAGCATCCACCAGCTCGGCAATATCCTTCACCTCCTGGCTTCCTTTATTATCACGCATACCATCACCAAACATGGTTAAACAAAAAGGACAGGCTGCAGCCACAGTATCGGCTCCAGTCTCTATTGCTTGACGGCAACGGACATTATTGATGCGCTCACCCAGAGTTTCTTCCATGAACATACGCCCTCCACCGGCACCACAGCACATGGCGTTGTCTCTGTTCTCGTCCATCTCCACCAACTCTGTATTTCCGTTTATCGCAGAGATAATCTTCCGGGGTGAATCGTATATACCATTCCACCTGCCAAGATAACATGAATCATGATACGTTATTGTACCGGAATGATTCTCCTTGACGGTAAGTTTTCCACCTTCAATCAATTCGAGAATAAAGTCTGCATGGGAAACAACATCAAAACTTGCACCAAAACCAGGGTACTCATTCTTAATGGTATTGAAACAGTGCGGACACCCAGTGAGTATTCTTTTGGGTTTATAGCGGTTCAGCGTTTCTACATTCTCAGCAATCATCGTCTGAGCGAGATATTCATTACCGCACCTTCTGGCCATATCCCCGTTACACCTTTCCTCATTACCAAGAATAGCAAAATTCACCCCTGCCTTATTCAGAAGACCGGCAATCGCCTTTGAAGTTTCAATGGCCCGATCATCAAATGAACCAGCACAACCGACGAACCAGAGGATGTCAGCATCTGGTTTATCTGCCATAAGGGGTACATCAAGCCCTTTAGACCAGTCCGCACGGGTATCTTCGCTGAACCCCCAGGGATTTGACTGATTTTCTAAACTGGTAAATGTGTCCTGCATCTCTGCAGGAAAAGCTGCTTCCATGAGAACCTGATTTTTCCTGGTCTCAAGAATAATATCAAGGTGCTGAATATTAACAGGACAGATATCCTCACACCCACGGCAGGTAGTGCAGGCCCACAATGCATCATTTTTAATCACACCTGCATTATCCTCTACAAGAGCTCCAAGACTCTCTATATTATCTTTTTTAATCAGCGTATCCGCATTGTTCAGGAGTTCAACCTTCAAATCATGAATAAGTTCTTTAGGTGATAGCGGTTTTCCAGTATTTGAGGCGGGACAACGCTCCTCACATCGGCCACACTCCGTACAGGCATAGAGATCAAGAACCTGTTTCCAGTTCAGTTCATATATTTTTGAAAGACCGAAAGTCTCTGCCTCCTCATCCTCAATATCGGTCTTTATCATCGGCTTTTCGATATCGAGCGGTTTGTAAAAAACGTTTGGTATCCCTGCCAGGAGATGAAGGTGCTTGGAGCCAGGGATATAGATCATAAAACCAAGAATGGTGAGAATATGAGTCCAGTAGGTCATTTCAAAACCTATCTTCAGTGCTGATTCCGACCAGGAAGAAAGATTTAAAACATTTGCAATCACAGCGGAGACGGTGAAACAGCTGGAATAATCAAATCCATGGGATGGAAGAACCAGATGGAAAGCATTGTAAATATGAAAAGTTATAATAATGACCGATGTAAAGAGAATTATCAGTTTTGCATCCATGCCGTTAGTGAGATAACCGGGCTTGAGCACAAGTCGTCTATAAAGACCATACCCCAGACCAATGAGCACGAGGAAAGCCAATATATCAGCTATCTGCAAATAGAGCTGAAAAAATGATGGTGCAAAATAGGCAACACCAAAAGCGGGAAAAACTCCCTGAACCATCATCTCCAAAGAATGCGGCTGAACAGCAAGGAAACCAAAAAAGATAAACGTATGGGCTAGCCCCGGCATCAATTTTCGCCGAACATTTTTCTGACCGAAAATATCAACAAACAGAACTTTTATCCGTTCCCCAAGACGGTCAGGAGTATAATCCCGTTCCCCTTGAACTGAGTTCATAAGGACGAATAAGTATTTGACTTTATAAAAAAAATAACCAAAACCAGCGATGAGCAACCCTGCCATGAGAATAGCTTTCACCGTTATATAAACTGTTTCATATGATTGCATGGGTCTATCCGTAATTATATAAAGAGTTAAAAGATAAAAATTGTCAATTGGTCAGTTCAGCAGTCAAAGCCGGAACAATCTCAAAGATATCACCGATTATGCCATAATCACATTTGTTGAATATTGGCGCATCCTTATCACTGTTGATGGCAACGATTATTTTGGAGGTCTTCATGCCTGCAA
>JAOZLO010000556.1 GCA_029934775.1 Desulfocapsaceae bacterium | reverse complement strand
CTTATTTGTTTTGTGTGGACACACTATTTGAGAGCCCGGTAATATGAATCCAAGGTATAGACAGCTGCAAGTGGATTATGGCCGGTTACCCTGTCTTTCACTGCTAGCACGGTGCAGGGGGCACTGGCGTATTTTAAAAAGAGTGAATCATGTCCGACGCACAAGCCAAGTAAAACGTTAAACTCAGTTTTTTCGTCGTTTAGTACTTCTGCCTGAAGGATAGGGTTGCACATGGCTTCAGGTTCTCCTATGGCAATTTTTTCATGATCTTTCAGACCGATCATTTCCTTTGGTACTCCGGCAATTTTACAAATGGCCGAAATCATTTCAAGACCACGGGAAGCAAAGAGTGCTTCCACTGCGGCAGCCTCTTTTCGCAAACCCACACAGAATGCCAAACCGACTTTTTTGTATCCCATCTTGGAGATGAATTCGAGAATTTCCTCAATTCTTGTTTTAGCAGGCCTTACTCTGCTATATCCAAGTTCTCGGTTCGTATAACCTTCACTTTCCTGTATGGATGCCTGCCTTGCAAAATTGGCATTTTCAGGTTTTGAATATTCAGCTAAAGCATCTTTCGCCAAGTATTTTTTAAGGATAGTTGGGCAATTATCTGGATACTTGCCACCTTCTTTTCTGCAGACTCTGTCTGCAATTTTAAACGGACAACGTGCACAATTTGTTGATTTTTGCTCCACAACCATTACCATGGCCTCCTTTTATGAGTTGATCTACAATTGTATTGTCGACAATAATAGCGTTCATAATGGGATAATGGAAGCTAATTTTACCCACAGTAGAAAAATTCTGTTTCTGGCCCTGGAAGATATGTTTTGCTATAATCAGTTAAAAATAGACTGGAATATTTGTTGACACAATTGTTACAGATTTGTAGTGTCAAGTTATAATTATAATTTTGGGACAAGGTGTTGTTCGTGGCTTGATCCACTTGGAGGATGTAATCTGCATTTATCGATACTAATTTTATCACCATCTCCCCCCTCCCTCTTTTTGTTCCAAAAGCGATTACTTATCTTTTTGAAAAGAAATAGCCAACGCACTGCAAGCCAACTAAGTAAGGCCTGAAAAAACACTTCCCTCTGTATGAGTTGGTGGTCTGTATTTTTCAGTCTGCAAGAGGTAAACCATGTTTATGCGCATCTTAAATCGTACAGAAGAAGCAGTCATTTGCATTTTGCTGGTATCGACGACATTGCTTGTCTTTATAGATGTAGTTATGCGTTTTGGATTTAATACCGGTTTTATGTGGTCACAGGAACTTACGCTGCATATGTCTGCGTGGTTTGTACTTTTTGGGACCTCGTACGGACTGAAAGTTGGCTCTCATATTGGTATGGATTCCTTTGTCATGCTTTTTCCCAGAATTGGAAGGCGTGTTTTGACGGGACTTGCGACCGTTCTTGCCATTGGCTATTGCTGGCTTATTCTCTATGGCAGTTGGATCTATCTTGCAAAAATGAAGCAGATAGGTATTGACCTGGAAGACTTGCCTATTCCCACATGGCTCGCTCATGGCATGTTGCTTGTAGGTTTTGGATTTCTCACTGTCAGGCTAGCTATAATACTGTGGGCAGTTATCGATGACAGGGCAGATGGTTTTAAACAGACAGATGAGGCAAAAGAGAGCTTGGAACTTGCTGAGGATATCAAAAAAGAGGAGGTAATCTCATGACCACCGCGGCACTATTTATATTTCTCTTTGGCTGCATGATGCTTGGTATGCCTATTGCGCTGGCACTCGGACTTTCCAGCATCACAACTATACTCCTTTTTTCGGGAGATTCGCTGGCATCCATCGCCTTAAAATTGTTTGAAGCTTTATCAGAGCACTATACACTGCTGGCCATTCCTTTCTTCATTCTTTCTTCAACATTTTTATCAACGGGTGGCGTAGCCAGGCGTATTATTCGATTTGCCCTTTCTCTGGTTGGGCATATAAGAGGCGGTATTGCCATGGCATCTGTTATAGCCTGTATGATTTTTGCAGCTGTTTCGGGGTCATCTCCCGCGACAGTCGCCGCCATTGGTTCCATTGTAATAGTCGGTATGGTGAAGGCAGGTTATCCAGAAAACATAGCTGCAGGTATAATCGCTAATGCTGGTACTCTCGGTATTCTTATTCCCCCATCCATCGTCATGCTTGTTTATGCTGCTGCTACGGAGGTATCCGCCGCACGAATGTTTATGGCCGGTTTCCTTCCGGGCCTGATGATGGGGCTGATGTTGATGATCGTTATTTATATTGTCGCTCGTGTAAAAAACATACCAAGTAAACCCTGGGCAGGATTCAGCGAAATAGCAGCCTCAGGTTCGAGTGCTATTGGCGGTTTAATGCTGATAATCATAGTTCTTGGTTCTATTTATGGTGGAGTTGCGAGCCCCACAGAAGCAGCGGCAGTATCTGCAGTATATGCCTTTTTTGTCGCGGTTTGGGGCTATAGGGATATCGGCCCGATGAGAGATGAACCATGGCAGAAAAAAGGAGAATCAGCCGGGGCTATGGTGACTAGAAATGTCGTTCAGATGACGCTTGCTCTTCCACGGTGTATCACCGATAAAGAGGTAAACAAGGTCATTCTCGATGCTTCCAAGGTAAGTATCATGCTGCTTTTTATCATTGCAAACGCAATGCTCTTTGCCCATGTGCTGACGACGGAACGTATACCACACCATAA
>JAOZLO010000003.1:22563-25305 GCA_029934775.1 Desulfocapsaceae bacterium | reverse complement strand
CGTATGACTTATACGCGGCACCGGCCTGCCTGCAAAAATCTACGGCACCCTGTGAGCAGTTACAAGTACGGAGGTTAGCGAAGTTCAGATGCTTACCCCATGAGTAGTTACGAAATACTATAATTTAAACAAAAGGCTGGTTAGTCTGAATATTCGCAAGGATTGTTGTGCATACACATTCAGAATACACAAAAGAAGGAAGTGGTACACCTGTTATCATGCTGCACAGTTCTATGAGCAGTAAAGTTCAGTGGTCCCGGCTGTCAACTGAGCTTAACAGTGATTTCCATGCAGTAGCGATCGATCTTTATGGATATGGCGAAAGCAGTTATCCTGAAGATCCATCGTCATTCTCACTCGTTGACGAAGTTATACGTGTCGATTCTCTTATCAAACAACTGATCGGAGAGGAGCAGTTTCATCTTGTAGGCCATTCCTATGGTGGAGCAACTGCGTTGCGTCTGGCCTACGACAACCAGGAGCGTATAAAAAGTTTATCCATGTATGACCCCGTTGCATTCCATCTGCTTGGGAAAAAAGATCCGGCCCTGGTAGAAATTCTTCAGGTGGTTGACAGTATCAATGGTTGTATTGCAAGAGATGATTTTTCCCAGGCAACAAGGATATTTGTAGATTTCTGGAGTGGAGAAGATACATATGACAGCCTGAAGCAGGTAAAGCGTGACCTTTTAGACAGTTTTATCCCAAAGGTTGCACTTGATTTTCAGGCTGGAATTCATGATCCCTTAACAATCAGAGATTACAAACAGGTAGAACTTCCTGTCTGCCTGATCACAAGTCCACAAAGTCCCTTACCCACACGACAAATTGTAGCCAACCTGAAAGAGGTTCTCCCTCAGCTTCAAACCCATGAGGTAGTGGGAGGTCATATGGCTCCCGTTACCAATGCCAATGTTGTAAATGGTATCTTTGAAGATTTTATCCGCAGTATCTGAGTACACGAACAAGAAACAATACACCACTTTTGAAGCCATGGTCGGATTAGTGTCCCCCGTCGTGGCACTGGCGAATAATACAATGTAACACACCAGATAAAAAATTGATAAAACCTTAATTCTTTTCAGATTTTTCCTGGATTTTAATTTTTTTTTAAGATAAAATTTTAAACGATTAGGAAGAAAAAAAGAGAGTATAATGCTGTTATCAAAATTTGTTTCGATAACAGTCCTTTATGGGCTTATGCACGCAATTATCCTTTCCTGTGATCTTCGCAGTTTTTTATTGAGGAGGTGAGTGGTATGGCAGAACAACTTTTTGCATCTTTTATTCTGGATCGGGAACAGGGGCTTGAAATTGCCATTGCGGCAGAGAATGTGACCGAGGCAACCTCGGTCACTGAGCATATCCAGCCTTTGCCTGCAAGCGTTCCTTTTCTTGAGGGAATAATGCATCTTCGCGATGCAGTTATCCCGGTGCTTAATTTGAAAAAAAGACTCGGGTTAAGTGGTTCGACCTATGACAATGATGCTAAGATCGCTGTGGTTATACTGGCAAATCAGAAATTTGGCCTTCTCTTTGATGATATCAGAGAGGTCCTGCGGGTGGATGACTCACTTCTTCTTCCGGTTCTTCCTGCTCTGCAGTCCGATGACTATGTTATTTCTGATCTTATCACCCTGCCAAAGGAGCATCGCACCCTTGAAGTCCTGGATTTGAAAAGGCTTTTCCCTGACTCTGCCCTGTTGAGTAACCAGGTTACCTCTGCCGACCCTCAGGCTGAAACATCCCGAGTTCGGACCTATTCCAGATATGTGATATTTTCATCTGGAGGCCGGGAATATGGGATCCCGGTGGAAAATTCACGGGAACTTACCTTTCTTGCCGAAATTGATGATATGTTCAAAACCGGCTATCTGGAAGGAGCGCTGCAGCTGAGGGGGCGGACCATCCCCGTCATGAGTGCAGATGCCCTGCTTAATGGTGGTGAGGCCAAAGGAGAATACGGAGAAATGAACCGTATTCTGGTTATGGCTACAGATTCATTAAGCTTCGGCATGATCATTGATGAAATTATGGAGATCCTCACCGTGGTCAATGAAGAGATTCTCCCCATGCCTGCCAAAGAAAAGCAGTCTGTGTCCGGTATTTTTGAACCGAGTCCCGGGCGCAACATTATGCTTCTCGATGTGGATAGCCTGGTAGCCTCCCAGATTGAGCTGCTTGAGTCCATGTCCCGCATTAAGACCGACAGTGACGAGGAAGAGGTAGCAGTGTTGGCGGAGGCCAGGCATCTGATTACCGAAAACTGTTATCTGATTTTTTCCATTGGTAAAGACTTTGCCATTGAACTCAAAGATGTCCAGGAAATCATAGAACGGGACGTACTCATGCCAATTCCTGGGGCCAATGGTTATGATTCTACAGTACTCAATCTGCGCGGGCAGATCATTCCTGTTATCAATCTGCGCAAGTTCTATGATTATCCTGAACAGGAAGACGAGGAAAACAACACCAGGCTGATTATCTGTCGTGACGGCAGTCATGTTATTGGACTGCAGGTGGATTCAATTGTCACCATATATAAACAGGAACAGTTCCATGCCACCCCATCATTAAATGCCCAGCTGCAGCCCAAAAAAGATACACTGGATCGTCTTATTGAATTTTTTGATCAAGATGGGGTGAAAAGGCATCTTCTGGTGGTAAATACCCATAACCTGATTAACAACCATTTACGGCAGGACCTTTCCGCTGCCGATCAGTTACTTGTATACAAAGATG
>JAOZLO010000003.1:12180-22553 GCA_029934775.1 Desulfocapsaceae bacterium | reverse complement strand
AGTACCATGACTACTGTTGCTCCAGAACAGACAAAAAATGAAGATTCCTGTTTGTCCCTGTTAATGGATCCGAGTTATGTCGTCAATGATGATATGATTATCACCTGGGCCAATGATTTATTCCTGAAAAAATTCAATCTCAAAAAAGCTCAGGTTATTGGCAAGCTCAGTTGTGAGGAAGCTTGTCCTTCGCAGTTTTGCGGCACCAAAGATTGCCCTGTGAACAAGGCCAGGCGGCTGAAAAAAGGTGTAGAAACAGAGGTGCTTCATAAAAAAAATGGCGATGCTGTTACCTGGTTTAACGCCAGAGCAACCCCGATTTCTGAAAACGGTGGAACCCTGGTGAGCTTGAACGATATTACTCATGTCAAGGAACTGCAGGCCCGGCTGCGGCAGATGGAGACTGATCTGAATGTGATTCCTACCCCCATCATGGAGATAGATGACAAGTTCAGTATTACCTTTATGAACCCTGCTGGAGCGGCCGTAGCGGGAAAAACACCGGACGAGGTTATTGGCACAAAATGTTACGATCTCTTTAAAACTCCCCATTGCAAGACTGAGAAATGTGCCTGCGCCAGAGCCATGAAAACCGATTCAGTCATCTCTGACCAGACCATTGCCCGCCCTGCAGACGGGGTTATTATTCCCATCAAATACACAGGTGCTCCCATCAAGGATGCCAAGGGGAATATTAAGGGCGCACTGGAGTATATTATTGATGTTACTGAGGAAGCAGCGCAAAAACAGGCAGCTGATGAGAAAATCAACAATCTCAACACCATTCCGACTCCTATCATGTCCATTGATACTGAATTTAATGTCACCTTTATGAATCCTGCAGGAGCCGCTGTAGTGGGAATGACCCCTGATGAGGTAGTGGGGAAGAAGTGTTTTGATCTTTTCAAAACACCTCACTGTCAGACCGAAAAATGTGCCTGTGCCCGGGCCATGAAAACAGATTCCGTTGTTTCCGACCAGACTATTGCCAGGCCTGCTGAGGGTGTAATTGTACCGATCAAGTACACCGGTTCTCCAATTAAAGATGCCAAGGGGAATATTAAGGGTGCATTGGAGTACATTGTTGATGTTACTGAGGAAGCAGCGCAAAAACAGGCAGCTGATGAGAAAATCAACAATCTCAACACCATTCCGACTCCTATCATGTCCATTGATACTGAATTTAATGTCACCTTTATGAATCCTGCAGGAGCCGCTGTAGTGGGAATGACCCCTGATGAGGTAGTGGGGAAGAAGTGTTTTGATCTTTTCAAAACACCTCACTGTCAGACCGAAAAATGTGCCTGTGCCCGGGCCATGAAAACAGATTCCGTTGTCACAGATCAGACTATTGCCAGGCCTGCTGAGGGTGTAATCGTCCCGATCAAGTATACGGGTTCTCCAATTAAGGATGCCAAGGGGAATATTAAGGGTGCACTGGAATACATCCTTGATATTACAGAGGAGGCGAAGCAGAAGCAGGATGCAGATGAGAAGATAAACAATCTTAACGCCATTCCGACTCCGATTATGTCAGTGGATACGGACTTCAATGTTACTTTTATGAATCCGGCAGGAGCGGGGGTAGTAGGCCTTACCCCGGATGAGGCTATTGGCAAAAAATGTTACGAGCTCTTTAAGACTGCCCATTGCCAGACCGAAAAATGTGCTGTAGGGCGCGCTATGCGGGAAGATCGGATTATCTATGAAGAGACCATAGCCCGTCCTCGAGACGGTGTGATACTTCCAATTAAATATACCGGTGCACCGATTAAAGATGCCAAGGGTAATATTAAAGGTGCTTTGGAATTTGTTCTCGATATTACGGCAGAGGCCAAACAGAGGCAGGAGGCAAACGAAAAGATAGAAAACCTCAATGTTATCCCCAATCCTATCCATGCCGTCGATCTGGATTACAAAATCACCTATATAAACCCGGCTGGAGCTGCTATGGCCGGAATGACGGTGGAAGATGCCATGGGTAGAAAATGCTGGGAGCTCTTTGGCACAGAACTCTGCCAAACAGAAAAATGTGGCGTTCACTGTGCCGTTAGCGGAAACAAGACAATCACGGAGCAGACCGTTGCCCATATCAATGGCAAAGATATTCCACTAAAAATTACAGGTGTTTCCATTAAGGATGCCAAAGGTAATATCAAAGGTGGACTGGAGTATATGGTGGATGTGACGGCAGAAGCAAAAGTAGCGAGTTTGATCAACGCGGCCTCTTCAGAAGTGGAATCCCTGGTTTCCGATTCTCTTGCCAAGATGGACGAGGCGACCGGTAATATGGAGGCTATGAGTGAGCTTATTGAAAAAGAGGTAGGGTTATTGGATAACTCTTCTACCACTGTTGATGGAATGCTCGGTTTTGCCAAAGAAATGGTCGATCTCACTACCAAATCCAGTGAGATGGCTGTTGGAGTTGCGGGAGATGCGGAGCAGGGGAAAAAGGCGGGTGCTGATGCAGAGAAAAAAATGCTGGCCATAAATGAATCTATGGAAGGGTCCAACCAGATGGTGGCTAACCTTGTGAATCAACTTGAAAAAATAGGTGGTTTTGTGGATATCATCAAGGAGATTGCCTCCCAGACTAACCTCCTGGCTTTTAATGCGGCCATTGAGGCGGCCCGGGCAGGTGATGCCGGTCGTGGATTTGCCGTGGTTGCCGATGAGATCCGGAAACTCGCTGAAAATTCATCCAAATCAGCAGTGGATATTGCCAATATCGTGAAAAAGGTGGAACACGAGTCTAAAGAGACTATAGTGGCCATGAAAGACGGTATGAAGATGCTGGGTGACGGAACCGAGGTTATTGAAACTGCCCTTGAGGCGATGGAGAAGATTTCCACCGGGATTGTTACTATTTCCAGTGCAGTTGAGGAACTCGACAAGAAAGCGGATATTCTCAGCGACAACGGACAGGATGTGAAGGTACAACTCAGCTCTGTGGTGAGCTCCTCCCATGAAAATCAACAATCTACCAAGGCAATCAACGTTTCAATTGACAGCACCATTGAAGCTCTGAACAAACTTGCCACTTCCAGCAAAGAATTGAATACAGCAGTGAATTCGATGTAAAATAAACAGCCCATTGTGCCGGACTTTTTTACCGGTCCGGCACAGCAGCCATAAAGAAGAATATGAGTTTTTTTGGTAACAAACTTTTCACCAGCAGACTTGTTCTGGTAAGAATTGAGGAGAGTGACCTTCCTGTTGTTGTAGGCTGGAGTCGTTCAGAAACTGCCTGTGGTGCGTTTTTGACCCCGGAAAACTATAATTTGGAACAGATGCGCAGCCAGGTTTCCTCAGGTGCCTTGTGGAGCGACCAGGAAAAGATGCTGCTCGTGCAGCTGAAAGAGGATGGCCGCTTAATCGGTACGGCCCATTACTGGCAACCTACAGGAGGACAAAACACGGTCACCATGGCTCTTAAAGTGGCCCTCCCTGAGGAACGCGGCAAGGGTTATGGTACTGAGATTCAGAAATTCCTCATAATGCATATTTTTGATCGATTTCCGGTGGGAGCCATTGAGATGTATACTGACATCAATAATACAGCTCAGCAGCGTTGTCTGAAAAAACTTGGTTTCGAACTTATTGAATCCCTGGCCTATGATGATCAGCAGGAAAAGCGGACAGGACATCTCTTTCGCCTGACGTCCGAGCAGTACCACTCTCATTCTATTTACCAATATCATTATGAGTAAGCTCGGCCTGGTTTTTGACAATCGATATCTGCATCATTCAATTTCCCGGCCATCATCGGAGAATCCGGATCGGGTGCGCAGCCTCTACCTGCGGTTGCAGCAGAATGGCAACAAATCTTTTCAGCGCATCCAGCCTCGTGAGGCGAGCAGTGATGAGATCAGCATGGCCCACTCCCCGTTCTATGTGGAACAGCTTAGGGAACATGCGGTAAAGCCTGACCCTTACTCTTACGACCGTGATACCTATTTGATGGAAGACAGTCTCCCTACGGCTCGACTGGCTGCAGGCGGCTGTTTCTGTCTTGCAGACCAGATCATGGCTGGAGAACTCGATTACGGTTTTGCTCTTGTCCGTCCTCCCGGCCACCACGCCACCGGCGGCAGGGGAATGGGCTTCTGTATATTTAACAATATTGCCCTTACTGCAGAATACCTTCGTACGCGGCATGGTCTTTCCCGCATTCTTATCCTGGATTTTGATATTCATCACGCAAATGGTACCCAGGAAATTTTTTATGACACTAAAGAAGTTCTGGTCTGCTCTATCCATCAGAAAGGGCTCTTTCCCTTTACTGGTTTCCCGGAAGAGACAGGGAGTGAAGCAGGACAGGGATATACGATAAATATTCCTGTCCACCCCCAATTTGGTGATCCGGAATATACCTATCTGCTCGGCAGAGTGCTGCAGGGGGTGGTGGAGCAGTATCTGCCCCAGTTTATACTGGTTTCTGCAGGTTTTGATGCACATGTCGATGACAGTATCAGTGGAACCCTGCTGAGCACCGGGTGGTATGGTCAGATCACCCATATCCTCCGACGTCATGCCGCTGACAGCTGTGCTGATCGTCTGCTGTATGTTATGGAGGGTGGTTACAATCCCCGGGCCCTTGAAGATTCAGTACTTTCAACCATTGATGCCATGGTGCAGAAAGATTTTACAAGGCCCGGAATTTTTCCTGCTTCAAGGGCGGAAAAAATTCTGCAGGGTCATCCCATGCATCGATACTGGGCATTGTAGGACGAAAATATTTCGTAACGAGAGAGATTGATGATGGGAAAAATTAATATTGACCATGACGCTCTGAAGACCATTTTGCAGGAATGTCGTCAATGTGGCACCTGCTGCAAAAAATACAAAAAAGTCCTGCTGCAGGGGGATGAGGCTGAATATATTAAAAAGATGGGGGGACATGTGGGAGTTGATGCCACCTTGAAAGAACTTCGGGAGAAACCCCTCGCCCAACTCATTGAAGAAAACAGGGAGAAGGGTAAGGTTTACATGATTCATCCGGATGAGAAGGGCTGTATTTTCCTGCAGAAGCGGAATGGGTTGTTCTACTGCAAAATCTACCACTACCGGCCCCTTTCCTGCCAGGGATTTCGCTGTAATATGGCAGACGAGAGTTTCCACTCTCTCTTCGGGGACACTGCCATTTATCTCCTGGGCCAGGATTCGTTTGGTCTGCCCTTGAATCGAGAAAAATAGACTACAGATCCCCATAACGCTGGTTACATCCGTAACCCAAAAACTGATCAGAGTTTCAGGAGCCAGATAGTAAATAATCTATGAGAAAAATTGCCTTTGGATACTCTAATCGCTGTAATGCGAGATGCGCTCACTGTGTCGCTGCTGGAGATAATCATGAAGATATAAAGATGGACCTTTCCCGGGCTAAGGAAATCATCGGGGATATGGTGGAAGCTGGAGTCATGGGTATCAGCTTTACAGCAGGTGAACCATTTATATACTTTGATGATCTACTGGAGTTGATAACCCTTTGCTGGGACGCAAATATTTATACGAGAGTAGTTACAAACAGCTACTGGGCGGGTACGCCGGAAAAGGCAGATCAGCGAATCAAGCTGCTTCAAGAGTGCGGGCTATCCCAATTACGTATGAGCTACAGCCGGTGGCATCAGCAAAATATCCCCAGACAAAATGTGTTAAACGCGGCTCGCAGCTGTATTGCGGCAGGAGTTAAATATTTCGTTTCCTTTGTGACTGATTTTTCAGAAAAGGATGACACATATGAACAGTTTCTCAGGAACAACGGTCTTATTTTCTTTCCGGAACCTGTTATCTATGCAGGTCGTGCCAACTTTTTTGATAGAGAGGGGATCTTTACCGATTACCAGGAAAACCGTTGTGCGATGAATTCTTACCTTGCTCCCGATCTCACAATGTACGCCTGTTGCGATGCCGGTAGCCACTTTAACACCACCGATTTTTTTAAACTCGGCAACCTCAAAAATGACTCCATCGATATCCTCTTTCAAAAGAGTGAAACTCACCAGCTCTACAATTGTATAAGGTCCATGGGGATTACCGCTATTGCCTCTTTTGTCGGCTATACAGCACGTGAGATCGTAACCTACCGTAAATGCGAGTTATGTAAAAAGATGTTTGATTCACCGGAAATGTTGAAAACACTGGATGTATCCACTGTGATGAAATTATTAAACTGGGCCAGGTAGTGTCCTGGTATTTGCTAAAATCCGGTAATGGTTGTAAGGTTTTCTCTGGCAGAGGGGGGACATTTTCCGAAAGATACCTTGAAATCAGCAGAACCAGCAAAAAACATGATCTTTTTTTCACCCAGGCCATTGCGGTTAAAGTCGGAATGCAGAGTAAAAATCAGTCTGCAGGAGCGGAAGAGCGGTGAACTCCTGTCGGACTCATGCTGCGCTGTTATGGTGGACATATCCGTGGGAGGGGCTTGCCTTGTTCTCTCTCAGATGCTGCTGGAAGGAAGACATCTTTTTTTTTCCACTTTAGACAGTGATCGATATCATCTTGTTCTTGAGATTAACAATCCCGGATCCAGCGATGAATCTTTTTCAATATCCGCACGCTCTGTCTGGATGGATTCTTGTCACTACAAAAAACTGCCCGCCTTCAAAATGGGGCTCTGCTTTCATGAGAGACAGAAAAAACTTTTTCGGCTGTTTAAGAGATAGGACCTCTGAAAGTATTGCCTGCATTGACGGTTGCTGCATTGCTGACGCCCGGATCATTCTAACGGAGAAATAAAATGACTGGAAAGCCACAACTTTTGGATGCTACTCTGGATGTAGAAAACCGTGTGGCAGTGCTGACCATGAACCGCCATGATTTACGCAATGCCTTGACCGGTTCTAATTTGATCGAGGATATTGTTGCTACCGCCGGCTGGGTAAATCACAGTGATGAGGTCTCAGTGCTGGTGATCACCGGAGCCGGGTCGGCTTTCAGTGCCGGAGGAAACATCCGTGATATGGCTGAAAGAGGTGGAGATTTTGCCGGTGATGTGGCGGAGGTAGAACAGCGATATCGTAGAGGGATCCAGCGAATTCCCCTGGCTCTTCAGGCGGTCGAGGTGCCGGTCATCGCGGCGGTAAACGGTCCGGCCATTGGTGCCGGGTTCGATCTTGCCAATATGGCAGATATTCGTCTTGCCTCCAACAAGGCCAGGTTCGGAGAGACTTTCCTTAACCTGGGTATTATCCCCGGTGATGGCGGTGCCTGGTTTATGCAACGCCTTATCGGCTATCAACGTGCCTTCGAGCTGACCATGACTGGCCGGGTGATTGACGCCCGGGAGGCTCTGGATTTAGGCATCGTAATGACAATTACAAATCCTGAAGAATTGCTCCCTGTAACCCTGGAACTAGCCGGCCGCATCGCCAGTCAGCCCCCCAAGGCAATCCGTCTCACCAAGAGATTGATGAAGTCAGCGCAGCGCATGGAACTCAAAGATTTTCTTGATTTTTGTGCGTGCTTTCAGGGTATGTGCCATAACGAACCGGAGCATTTGACAGCGGTTAACACGATGCTGAAATCGATGGAAAGGAAATAATGTGGTAATTGGCTCAAAGTTGCCTATTTTTCTCCTTTAATATTTGGGCTTTCTTTATCTTGTTTATCCTCAGCAGGGCCGGCCATTGAATCCACCAGATGGAATGGCAGGGCTAAAGTGCGAAGAAGGATTTTAAAAGGCAGGGTTACAACTTCTTTCATCATCGAGTTTTCCACTTTAGGATCGCGCAGGTCCCCGGATACTTTGACGATGATGGAAGGTCGTTTCTCATCGCCGGTCAGGACGTAACCGGCAAGGGGAATTTTTTTTATATTTGTGCTGGCCTGGGTGACGAGATTGAAATCCATATCAATTTTGTTTTGGGGAAAGTTGATCCAGCCATTTCCTGTAATATTGATCTCGGGTGATTCCATCGTAAAAGATTCAATAGTTGCCATCCCACCTTCAAAAGTCATGCCAACAACAGCAGAGCTAAGGGGTAAACCTCTGCTATTGTATTCAGGCAGAGAAAAGGTGATAAGTGCCGGAATAGTATTGGCAAAGGCAAGAATGTTTTGCAACGATTTCATCTTCTTGAGAATAGTATCCTCAAGTTTAAAAAGGGCCGAAAATTTATCGGACATCCCCTTGGCAGCGATGCTCATCTGTCCATTTTCAAATTGCGCCTCTCCGGCCAACGCACTCATAAAGGTATGGTCCAGGTTTTTCCCTTTGAGGGAAAAATTATCTCCTTCAAGATCCAAAGTAATAAATCCAGAACCATGATCCAGCCGCATAATGAGTTTGCTGTCAACATTTTCAATCTGCATTCGGTCGGCCAGGATTTTATTTCCCGGCCTGAAAAAGAGGATGCTGTCGGTGGCGTTAAAGGAATACTTAAGCGTTTTTTTCTTCCCTGGCTTAACAGCTGCAGTCCTGGGATGTTCTTTGAAAAATGTGACGATCACTGGAATATTTAAACCCACGCCTTTTGAAGTAATGATCAACTGATCGCTGTAGTGTATCTGTATCGCATCATTTACTGTGGCACGCAAACCTTCTTCAGTGATTCCACCTGTGATATTCAGGTGAGCGGCCGGCACATCATCTTTTACCAGAAAAGGGTAACGATAAGGGATATCGGCGCTAAAACTGTAGGGCTTTTTACCGTTTTTCGAAGCAATTTTAATGCTGCCTGAATCCAGCGAGTAGTGCTGCAACAGCGCTGAATGCTGGTGGAGAGTTGCCAGATCGTGAAAAGTTGCCGACCAACCTTTGTTTTCATCGGTGCTGATCATAAGATCCAGTTCAGGAACATTGATGACCAGCCTGTCATTTTTACCGCTGACTTCAACAGAGATGCCATCAGGTAGGTCGAGCAGGTGACCGATGTTTTTTTCTTTGAGATGAAGGTCTTCGAGAATAAAACCACCCTGTCTCGACAGACTGTTATAGTGGCCGGAAATCTGACTGTCAAAAAAATCGCCATAGATTATCCGGCCATTGGTTATTGAGAGAACATTGTCACCATACTTGAATTCGGAGGGATAGAGAGTCGTCAGGATATTGTTCACCATCCAGTGGGATGTTTTTTCGGTCCGGATTGTCAAGTCCTGATCATATTGAATGAAAAACGGTACACTGGAGCTTTCCAGAGTCAGGTCTCTCACCTGATATTTCAAAAGGTCGCAGTGAAAGGCCGCCTTTTTTTCTTTGAAGGAAAATGAACCTGATATTTTGGACGAGACGCCGGGCAGGATGGTTAACAGGGTTGGAGGAAAGTCAATGGAGAGTTTTTTCGGTGAAAAGGGACTGCTGAAAGGTCCGAGAGTCAGCTGCAGTGAATCTAAAGCCCACGAAGAACTGCTGACATTAACAGAATGACCATCCGGTCGAATATGATATTGGATAACTGGCTTTGTCTTTGATTCGCCAAGGGTCAGGTCGGATTCTCCTGCTTTGAACTTGATTTGCTCCAGAGTGATATTAATATCACCTGTCCCGGCTGCAGTCTCAAATGTACCGTTGATACCGGCAACAAACAGTTTTTCAAAACTGATAACACCATTAATACTGATATTGCTGTTCTCCAGAACGATACTGGTGTCTGTCACGCTATAGTTTTTGCCTCCAAACTCAATGATACCTTCATCAATAAGAAAAGTTCCGCTGGTGCTAACCTGCTGTTTATTGAGGTTGATGGCTAGAGTAAAATCTGTTTTTGTTTTGCCTGCTGTCTGTTTGAATGGCAGGGGAATATGATAATGGTTGAGGAGAGTGAGAATATCGTCATCAGCCCTGGCAAAAGTTTTGATGGTGACTGTAAGAATGATATCCGCTGGGTCAGTAAAGTCAATATTCACATGGCTATCTCCCACTCCCTGTTCGTGAAAGAGCGGTTCATGGGGGATGATTGTCAGGATTTTGTTGTTGAAAAGCAGATCGGTATAATCGGCTTTGACAGGCTGCAGACCAGGGTTACCGGGAGCAAATGTATATTCAAAATCGTCCACTTTCACCTCTGCATACAAGGTGTCCAAAACAGCCTCAGGTTTATGCCAGGGGATCGCCCCTTTAAATGATGTGAGATGATAACGACTGCCCTGAAGGTACTCTGTGATCCAGCGCTGGATATTGTTATCCAGGCCGAACAGGTCAACAAAAGGCGTTATATCATTTATCACTCCAGCTTCTTTGCCACTAAATGATATCTGTTCCCTGTCTGCAGTAAAATCTAGAGTTACCGGTAAAACTCCGGCAAGATTCGCTGACAGAGTACCGGTAATCTTTTCTTCCCCGCCCTCGAGGTGGATTTGTCCGGAAACGCGGGAGTTGAAGCGTTTGCTGCTAAGCTCTTCAACATCAATAACCAGGCTGTTATCTTTTA
>JAOZLO010000003.1:0-12170 GCA_029934775.1 Desulfocapsaceae bacterium | reverse complement strand
CGAAAAACCAGATCATTGGATGCCAGAATGAAAAACGATGGTTCCACGCTTGCGTCAAGGTGGAGGGTGCCATTCAGTTCCCCTGCTCTAATGGTTTTAATGGAGAGTTTTGAACAAAAGTTGTCGAGAAACTTTGCTGTGCGGATAGTCTTGCTGATAAGGCTGAAATTTCTGGTAAACTCTGAATCATTCTGGCTCGCAATCGTAACAACCTCAATCTGGATCTCAAGCTTATCTCGCCATTGCAGGGAAAAATCAGAAACTGTTGCTGCACCGACGGTAAATACATCGATTCCGATGCCTCTTTTAAGCAGGATAGCAGTGGACAAAACAGCCAGAGATATAAATAGAAGAAGGCCGACCAGGATCCTGCGCCAGATTTTTCTCTTTTGGTTACCAGAAATTCTGCTCACCACAATGCCTCAAATTGACCATGTAATCATCGTTCTACAGTATTCTTTTCATCAACCTCCCAGTGTCATTCTGGGAAGCCAGAGAATAATAGCGGGAAAAAATATACATAAAAAGACTGCTATCGCCTGGAGTATCACGAAGGGAATAACTCCACGGTAGATATCCCATGTAGAAACCTCGGGTGGCGCTGCTCCCTTTACGAAGAAGATAGCATAGGCGAAAGGAGGGGTAAGAAAAGACATCTGCAGGTTGAGGCAGACAAGAATTCCGAACCAGAGCGGATCGAAGCCCAGGTTGATGGCTACCGGTAGAAAAATAGGTACGACCACATAGAGCAGCCCCTGCCAGGAAATAAAAAATCCCATGATGAACAGGATGAACATCATTACAAACAGGATGAACCATTTTCCCAGGGGCAGTCCCATCAAAATCGCTTTGATCAGGGCTCCGCCGCCGAGAAATAAAAATACGGAATTAAAAATTGACGCTCCAAGAATGATGAAAAAGACCATGGCCGTTACGATCAGGGTTGTGTGGGCAGCTTCTTTAACATTGGCGTAGGTCAGTTTGCGGTAGCCGGCGGCGATTATCAGAGCGCTTAGGGCGCCGACCCCGGACGCTTCTGTAGGAGAGGCGATGCCGCCGATAATAGAGCCCAGCACAGCGAAGATTAAAAATAGCGTGGGCAGCATAAGAATGGCGGTTCTGACCCATAGCTTGACTCCCCTTACACTTCTTTCATCCTCGGAGATGGCAGGGGCCAGACTGGGTATAAGCCATGCTCCGAAACCGATGTAGAGCATGTACAGACTGGCAAGCAGCAACCCCGGAAACAGAGCACCGGCAAACAGTTTGGCCACAGAAAGGTTGGCCATGGGGCCGTACATGACCAGCATGACACTGGGTGGAATGAGGATTCCGAGACTTCCCCCGGCACAGACAACACCCGTGGCAAGCCCTTTATCGTATTTGCGCTTCAGCATGGAGGGTACAGCCAGAAGAGTCATGGTGGTTACTGTAGCTGCGATGACCCCGGTGCAGGAGGCAAATATAGTACAGGTTATGACTGTGGCAAAGGCAAGGCCACCACGGATTGAACCGAACAGTTCGTAGAGGCCCTGGTAGACTTGCTCTGCCACCTCGCTCTTTTCCAGGATGGACCCCATGAAAACGAAAAGCGGCACCGCTATGAGGATTTCACTTTCCATGGTGCCGTATATTTTGAGCATGGCCATGGGCATAATAGCAGGTCCCACAAAAATCAGACCAACCACAGTCGCCAGAAAAATCAAGGCAAAGGCCAGGTGGACTCCGCAGATCACCATGCCGAGGAGCAGTATCAGCATACCTACGGCTGCCATTTGATCCGGACTCATTTATGTGTTTCCTTTTAGTGCCTTACTTCTGAAATCCTGTAATAAAAAACAAGAAATCGAGTAATGTGCATTGAAATTATGGGGTTATATATACCACCATACCACTTATCCCCTTCGTTCGGGTAGATGCAGGTGTTTTACTCTTTTTCTCCGTTTACCGGGGTTCGGAGAATATTAATATTGCGCAGGATTTCTGCCAGGCACTGAAGTGCCAGTAGGAAAAATCCAATGGGGATCAGGCTTTTGCTGGGGCCCGCCGGAAAAAACCAGTTTGTGGTGGAGAGCTTTTCCGCGTGTATCCAGGCGTCGGCTGCAAAGACCAGGCCGGCGTAGGTAAACAGGATCATGGGTGGCAGGATGACAATTACGTAGATGAAGATATCATAGATCAGCTTACCTCTTTCAGAGAGGGTCGCGTAAACTATATCGATGCGGATGTGGCCCTTGCGCAGGAGTGTGAATGCACCGCCGATCATGAACTGTGCCGCAAAAAGCATCCAGCAGACATCGTATCCCCAGCCTGTAGGTGCATTCAGTACATGCCGTTTAAACACTTCATGAACCACCACGAGCATGAGCGGTATCACCAGCCAGGCGGAAAATGCTCCTGTATATATACTAATTTTGTCAATGAATCTGGTAAAACCCATTATTACTTCTCCTGCTAAATGCCAAACACCCCGGGAAACAGGGTGTTTGGTTATTTAGTTACTCGACTGTTTATGAGTTTGTCGGTACTGGAAAGACTCAATCAAACTTAGTCAGATCGGCGTAGGGCTTGTATTTCTTGATGAATACCTTTTGAGACTCCCAGACCTTCTTGAAGTAGGGGTCTTTTTGTGCTTTTTCTTCAAGGATTTCAAAGGCCATCTTACGGGCCTTTAATTGCTCTTCTTTGGGCAGCTTGGTGGTTATGGTGCCGTACTCTTCGATCTTCGTGTTAAATTCCATGGATCTCTGCCAGAAATCGGCGTATCCCTGGAAGGTTGCTGCCATGGCTGCTTTTTCAACGATGGCTTTCAGATCATCCGGCAACGCTTCAAAGGATTTGGGTTTGATCACCAGTTGGAAAATGTTGTTGGACATATGGATCGGCGGACCGAAACGGTATTTGCAGACCTCATGTAGACCCAAGGTATAGTCGTAGGAGGGGTCGAGGATTTCGGTAGCGTCGATCATTCCACGCTGCAGCGACGGCAACACTTCGCCGCCCGGCAGTAGTACTACTGATGCGCCCAGTTTTTCCCATAGATCCATGCCGAGTCCGGCTGAACGAATTTTAAGGCCCTTGATATCAGCTAGAGTGTTAATCGGTTTTTTGGACCAAACTTCCTCGGGTGGTGTCAAGCCCAGCGGAAAAACGACTATCTCTCCACCGTACATTTCCTGCTCCAGCTGTAAGCCGCCACCGCCATAGAGCCACAGAATAAGGTCGTTGAATTCAAAGACACCGCCAGGCAGGGTATAGAACAGGTCACCAGCAGGGTATCTGCCCTTCTGGTAGGCAGGGGTGTTCAGACCAAAGTCAAGCAGGCCATCCCGTACAGCGTCATAAATTTTGTTGCCGGGGACGATCTCACCGACATCATGAAGGGTAATCTTCAGCCTGCCGCCACTCATCTGTTCCACGAAATCTTTCCACAGCACGATGGTGTGTTTTCCAAGTGGTGAAGCGATACCGAAACAGCTCTGGCCTTTCCAGGTGATGGTTTTTTCAGCAGCATGGCTGGGGGATGAAAGTGGTATGCATGTAAATGCAAACGCAGCTACAGCCATAACGGCTAAGGTAAATTTTTTTCCAAACATTGTGCTTCCTCCTTTAAAATAAGTGCAGAAAACTCGGGAATCTTTTCCGATTCCCTTAAGAACGTAACAGTGTATACGTATACACTGTCTTCAGTCGATAATTCAAGGATTTTTGTGTAAGTTCCTTGGAAACACTGATTTTTCTTGACTCACAGGGGAAGTGCACGTATATCTGGAAGGCTGAAAAAATTTATCTTGAACCATTAGCAATCCATTTGGATAGAGGAAAAGCCAGTTGGCTGGTACAACGAAGATTATCAAACAATTCGGATACCGAAAAATTGTCGTAGCTGATTCCGTTACAGCGGCTGATGATGAAAACAGGGGAGATATTTTGGTCTGCGGATCCCACTGTGGAGCCAATGTCGGCCAGATTGCAGTAGCTGGTAAGATAGGTGCGATGATTGGAAACGATGCCGGCATGGGTAGAAATAACGCCGGCATTTCCGGTTTTGCCCTATGTGATACAAACGGCATACCAGTCGCCGCCGTTGCCTCCATGACGGCGATGATCGGTTCCGGTGTGTCCACCTACGAAGAGGGCATAGTATCTGCGGTAAATGTTAAAGCCGCTAAACTTGGTGTTGCAGAAGGCATGACGGCCAGGCATGCGGCCGACAGGTTTCTGGAATCATTTACGGAAAAAGAATCATGACACAACAATTTTCACTTTTAAATAAAAGCGGCATAGTGACCGGTGCTGCCAGCGGTATCGGACGGGCTACAGCACTGTATCTTGCAGAAATGGGGGCAGGGCTCACCCTGGTCGACCTGGATGCGGAAGGCCTCAAGCAGGTTGCAGCCCAAATCGAAACAGCCAGTGGAATCACACCGTACATTGTGACAGCCAACATTTGTGATGAGGCAGCTGTTAAAAAGAGTGTTCAAGCTGCCTGCAGTCACTTTGGCACCATTGATTTTCTGGTAAATTGCGCCGGTATCCTCAGGCGTAACTCTTTTCTTGAAATCGAGACCGAGGAATGGGACCTGGTAATGAACACCAATTTGCGGGCACAGTTCGTCTTTTGTCAGGAAGTTTTACGACTGATGAAAGATAATGGCAGGGGTGTTATCGTCAATGTCGCATCCCTTGCCGGCCGTACCTGCAGCTTGCTGGGAGGTGCCCATTACACCACAGCCAAGCACGCGTTGGTGGGACTTTCCCGTCATCTGGCCCGGGAGTTTGCACCCCACGGTATCCGGGTGAATGCTTTTTGCCCCGGTGCTACATTGACATCAATGGTGGAGGCGAATACATCTCAAGAGGAACTTGATGCGGTGGCCGCCGCCACACCCAGAGGCCACTGGGCCGACCCCATCGAACAGGCACATATTATCGGATTTCTGGTGAGTGATGCGTCGGTAAACATCGTCGGTGCCTGCATCGATTCGAATGGGGGCGCCCTTATGGTATGACGGGGTTCTCAGGAGCCTGTCCGAGAATGCCATTTCGTCCAAACTCTTTGTTATTCACAAAAAATTATGCTCGTAATATTAACTATATGACTGTGCTAATTTTTTGAAAATGCCTTGATTTTAGACAAAATGTCTGTTCTCGGACAGCCTCCTGGCAAGGAATGATTCAAAAACAAGGAGAAGATAATGGCTGAAGATGCTGGAATGCTCTTGGAGCTTTATAACCGCATGGTCACAGTGCGTACGTTTGAGACAGTGGCCGGAGAGTATTTTGCCGCTGGTGAAATACCTGGTTTTATTCACCTGTCCATCGGCCAGGAAGCCAGCAGTGTAGGTGTCTGCTCCTGCCTGCAAGCTGATGACTATGTGATCACTACGCATCGGGGGCATGGCCATATGATCGCCAAAGGCGCAGACTTAAAGCGCATGACGGCTGAACTGTTTGGCAGAAAAACGGGCTATTGCAAGGGCAAAGGCGGATCCATGCATATTGCTGATTTTTCCATCGGTATTCTGGGTGCAAATGGTGTTGTCGCAGGTGGTCTGCCCATAATTGCCGGGGCAGGATTTTCCATCAAAATGCGCAAAACAGATCAGGTGGCGGTCTGCTTTTTTGGTGATGGTGCTGCCAACCGCGGCACGGTCCACGAAGTTATGAACCTGGCGTCTGTGTGGAAACTGCCGATTATCTTCGCGCTGGAAAATAACCAGTGGGCCTCCACCACTCCCCTGGAAGTATCATGCGCGGTTGAGGATATCAGTTGCCGGGCGGCCGGCTATAATATGCCCGGTGTCGTTGTGGATGGCAATGATCTCATTGCTGTCAGGAAAGCTACTCTGGAGGCGGTTGAACGAGCGCGCAGCGGCAAAGGGCCCACACTGATTGAAAACAAGACATATCGTATCCGTGGTCACTTCGAAGGAGATCCGCAGAAGTATCGGGCTCAGGCGGAAATTACTCCGTGGCAGGAAAAAAACGACCCGATCAAACGGATGTATGATTATCTGGTGACTGATGGGATTCTGGATGAGAAGATGAACCTCAAGATATGGGACGATGCGGCTGCAGCACTTGAAGAAGCGATCTCTTATGCAAAAGACAGCCCTTTCCCCGAACCGGAAGAGGCTCTGGAAGATCTCTTTGTGAACCCTTAGAATTAAAAAGGAACTACTACTATGACTGAAAGGATTCTGAGTGCCTCTGCCGCCCTGTCTGAGGCTCTCCACGAAGAGATGAAAAGAGATGAAACTGTATTTATTCTGGGTGAAGACCTGACGGCCCATGCCGGCCTTTTCGGTCAGTTTAAGGGGCTCCCGGAAAATTTCCCTGACCGGATTATCGATACACCCATCAGTGAGGCCGCCATTGTAGGGGTGGGGGTGGGGTCGGCACTGACCGGTATGCGTCCCATTGTCGATTTGCACTTCTCTGATTTTGTCACCTGCTGTATGGATGAGCTGGTTAACCAGGCTGCCAAAATCCGTTACATGTTTGGCGGCCAGGTTAAGATGCCGCTTGTGGTGTGGTGCCCCGACGGTGCAGGTATCAGGGCCGCCGCCCAGCATTCTCAGTCCCTGGAGGCCTGGTTTGTACATGTTCCGGGGCTCAAAGTGGTGGTTCCCAGTGAGCCGGCTGATGTCAAAGGGTTGATCAAATCAGCAGTTCGCGACGACGATCCGGTGATGTTTTTTCAAAATAAGAACCTTTTTTCCAGGCAGGGGCCTGTTCAAAAAGAGGAATACCTGATTCCTCTCGGTAAGGCTGCTGTCAAACGTCAGGGTAAGGATGTCACTCTTATATGTTACGGCTCAGGTTATTATCTCTGCTTAGAAGCGGCCAAAATATTGGCCGGGCAGAATATTGATGCTGAAATTGTCGACTTGAGGACCCTCAAACCCCTGGATATGGATACTGTGATCAGTTCCATAAAAAAGACCCGCCGCGCTGTTACCGTCCATGAAGCCTGTTTGACCGGTGGTTTTGGAGCTGAGCTCTGTGCCCTTATACAGGAGGAGCTGTTTGATCTTCTCAAGGCACCTGTCAAACGTGTTGCCGCAAGAGACGTGCCCATGCCCTTTTCGCCGGCCATGGAGGATTTCTGCATGCCCAAAGTTGCCGATGTGGTTGAGGCTGCGCGCTCTGCTGTCTCCTGGACGGCTTCCCGATAAGTGCAGACAGGGGTACGCGAGCGCGCGAGACTACGGATGGAGACTTTTTACGACGCCATCAAAAATGGTGGACGAAGCGCAGTGTATAGCGCTGACCTTCAGACCTGTTTTCAGCACCTGTTTCGAAGTAGGCGTTAAAGAACAGGTGGTTGTTCTGGGAGAAAGACCATAAGGCTCCGGGACCTGCCGCAAAAACTTCCTCTCTACTGTTATCCACATCCTGTCCGTCCACTTCGCTGTCAGTGATTTGTTTAAGATAGTACCCGTTGATCCCAAGACGCAGGGTATTGGGGATAACAGCATAGGCTGTGGCAAAGTTCAGATGTATTGCCTGGCCGGCAGTGCTTTTGTCACTACTGCCGAAGGCGTCGCTGTTTTCTGCATTCCACAGATAGTGAATACGGGTTGTTGCTGTCCAGTTGGGAGTCATGAACAGGGTCCCGGCCCAGTAGGGGTTAAAGGAGAAAAAGTTGCTGCCCGGGTTCAAAGATTTGTCTTCATCATATTTACCGGTGGGGAAAATCATCTGTAACTCAATGCGGTGCATGAACAACGGTCTCCCATTTTTCATGACAGGATCCCACTGGATGAATGGGCCGATCAGCACATCCCCCAAACCTGAACCATTATCCTGGGGGAACGGTCCGGACGCGCTGTACGACATGTCAAGGCTTACCACAGGAACTATAAGATCCAGGCCCCATTTGCCGCCCAGGAAGAGTTCCTGGTCAGACTGGTAAATTCCCTGGGACAGGCTTATCCAGACATTAAGGTCGGGATTGGGGAAAGGGAAAGCATTGCCATTACCGTCATTGAGCTGGTCTGCTGAATAGTACTGCAGGTACTGGGTGAAATAGAATCCGGGACCGGCAGGAGGGCCACCGTCGACAAAACTGGTGAAACCGAGGTTTACCGCGGGCAGATCATAGGCTGCAGCTGATCCGGGAATGACAGCAAGCAGCAACAGGGTCGAGATTACACTGGCGATCCGATGTCTCATTTTATCTCCAAGATTTGAGGGGAACGGTTAAAAATCTTATGCACCTACTTCCACTCTTACCTGAGTTTTTCTGAAAAAACCAGAGGCAGATTTTTTAATTTCACTTCACAAATACTCTTAATCTTCAATTATAACTGGACACCCAAGTCTGTATTTGCTTTAATTATCAGCTATCTCTGTCTGTAAAAACAGTTATAAGGCATGATAGAAGAATATTTTTCCTTAATAAAAAAATTATAGAGAAAAAGATGAATATTTTGATGTGGCGAAGAACTTGTATCGGCCTGACTCTCCTCATCCTGTTTTCAGGATGTGCAACTATTGGCCCGTCCACAATTGAAAAGGATCGTTTTGACTACTCTTCTTCCATTGCCGAATCGTGGAAAAAGATGATGTTGCTCAATATCATTAAATTGCGATATGGAGATACGCCTATTTTTCTTGAGGTCAGTTCGATAGTCAATCAATACAGCCTGGAGAGAGAGTTGAATGCAAGTGCTGAATTGCGATCCGGGAATTTCCTGGGAGATGGCCTTTACCTGGGAGGTAAAGGAAAGTATGCAGATCGTCCGACTATCACTTACAGCCCTTTGACGGGGAAAAAATTTTCTAAGAGTCTTCTCACACCTATCCCCCCCCACGCACTTTTGGTCCTTGTACAGTCAGGCTGGAGTGTGGATTTAATTTTTGGTATCTGTCTATCCGCAATCAACGATCTGTATAACAGCAGTGGCAGACTGACGATTAATCGTAACGCTGATGAGGAGTTTAACCAGTTACTTGAAGCATTAATTTATATACAGCAGGCCGGCGGGGTCGGGACAAGGCTTGTGAAACAGGACAGTGGAAACTCTATTGTCTTTTTTCGGCGCAATATAGACAAAGAGTTTGAGCTGCAGGTGCTCTATGTCCTTGAGTTATTAAAACTGAATCCGGATAAAAGAAATTTTAATCTGGCTTATGGATCGTCCGCCTCAAGTGATACTGAAATAGCCATGCATACGCGGTCTATGTTGGATATTATTCTTGAGCTATCGAAAAACGTAAGAGTTCCCCAAAAACATATTGAGGAAACCAGGGCATCACCGGGTAATTATTCAACGTCAGTCTCTGGTGGTGAGATACGTCCACGATTTTATATCAAGAGCAGCAAAGAGGAACCCGATGATGCTTTTCTGGCTATTGAATATCATGATTACTGGTTCTACATAGAAGACACTGATTTTCGTTCAAAGCGAATATTTTCATTTTTATTATTTTTATTCTCACTTGCTGAGAGTGGTTCTCAGGGGCTCGTTCCGCTGATTACGCTTCCTGCCGGCTGAGCACCTTAGAGATCTCTTTCCGTTTATCGGAGGGGTGTAAAAAATTGGTTTCTATGAATACAGTTAAAGAACATTATCCAATTTGGGCTGAAATAGACCTGGGTGCTATTGCACATAATATTGAAGCCGTACGGCAGCTGATAAATCCTGGAAGCAGGATTATGGCTGTAGTTAAAGCTGATGCATACGGCCATGGTATTGTGGATGCAGCACGTGTAATGAAGGTAGCTGGAGCAGATACTTTTGGAGTGGCCAGGCTCGGTGAAGCAATCATTTTGCGAAAGTCTGGTATTAAAAACCAGATTTTAGTATTCGGCTACACACCACCAGATGCTGCGGAAGAATTGATAAAGCATAATTTGACACAAACCGTTTTTTCACCGGGCTATGCTGTTGCGTTGGATGAAAACGCCCGAGTGGCCAATGGTCACATTAAAATACATATTAAGATTGATTCAGGTATGGGTCGTTTAGGGCTTGTACCTGAAACGTTACAAGGTGAAAGCTACTACCATAAAGGAAGAAAGAGTGATATTTGCGAGTCTGTTACTGCAATATTTAATCTTTCCAATTTGCAAACCGAGGGTGTTTTTACTCATTTTGCAGCAAGTGATGCTGCCGATAAAACGAGTGCCAACAAACAGTTGCTGCTCTTTCAGGATGTTATTTCTCTTCTTGAAGCAGATGGTTTGCATATTCCCATTAAACATTCTGCCAACAGTGGTGCTGTTATTGATCTGCCAGAATCTCATTTTGATATGGTTCGTCCGGGAATCATGTTGTACGGCCTGTATCCCTCCGCTGAGGTAGCACATGATAAAATTCATTTGCAACCAGCTATGCAGTTAAAAGCGCGTGTTGCCCAGGTCAAAAATGTCCCCGAGGGCTTTAAAGTCAGTTATGGGGAAACGTACAGCACATCGCATGCAACCCGGCTTGCCACAGTCCCGGTTGGTTATGGAGACGGCTACAGCCGGCAACTGTCATCATCCGGAGTAATGCTGGTCAAAGGGCAGCGGGCACCGGTTGTGGGTCGGGTATGTATGGATCAGACTATAATTGATGTCGGCCATATCGAAGGAGTTCGCTGTGGAGATGAAGTTGTTATTATAGGACGGCAGGGTGAAGCTGTTTTAACGGCAGAAGAGATGGCCCGGGAGCTGGGAACTATCAATTATGAAATTGTTACTACGGTAATGGCCAGAGTCCCCCGTGTCTATTCAGGTGGAGTTCTAGAGAATCCCGTTTAGCGGGGCCGGTGGTTTAAGGGAAAAATTATGATTGCTCATATTGTTTCAACAGGTGATGAAGTTCTTCTTGGAGATTTGGTTGATACAAACGCATCATTTCTTTGCACAGCACTCAAAGAAATGGGCATTGGAGTTCAGAAAATCATAGCAATTGGTGATGATGTTGATGTCATTGTTTCAACAATTGGCGATATTTCCTTGCAAGCTGATATCTGCCTTGTCACAGGTGGTCTTGGCCCGACAAAGGATGATCTGACGAGCTTTGCCTGCAGTAAAGCGGCAGATGACAGGCTTGTGCTGCACAAAGATGCTCTGGAATCGATGAGGTTATATTTTTTGAAGAGAGGACTTCGATTGGAAAAACGTCATGAAAAGCAGGCGATACTGCCCTCAGGTTCAAAAATACTGACAAATCATAATGGTACAGCACCAGGATTTTATATAACAATCAATAAGTGTCTGTTTGTCTTTATGCCCGGTGTGCCATCTGAAATGAAAATGATGTTTGAAACAGAGGTAAAAAAAGTATTGGCCGAAACGTTTAATTTAAGCAATGAAATTTTGATTGAGCGACTGACTGTATTTGGCCTTCCTGAATCAAAGGTCGGGTTTTTATTAAATGACTTTGAGACAAATTTTCCTGAAATGCGGCTTGGTTTCAGAGCAGGTTTTCCTGTGATAGAGGTCAAAATAGTTGTGTACGATACTTTGCATAATGAAAAAAAATCTCAATCTGATTTGGGCAAAGCAAAACAGTGGGTAATTGAACGGCTGGGAGAAAATATAGTATCTCCACAGGGGTTGTCCATGGCCCAGGAGGTTGGGCGTTTACTGGTACAGCAGAAGAAAACCCTCGCTGTTGCAGAGGCTTGTACAGGTGGGTTGATCTCGAATATGATGAGTGATGTCGCGGGATGTTCAGAATATTTTAAATTTGGGGCTGCTGCCTGTTCTGATTATGCAAAAATTACTATTTTAAACGTTCAGGAAGAGACAATTTCAGAGTATGGAGCAGTTCATGAAAAGACAGCTCTTGAGATGGCTCAGGGTGTAAGACATAAAGCAGATACGGACTTTGGTGTGGCCACCTGCGGGATTGCGAGTCCGGGAGAAGGAATAGAGGGAAAGCAGGTCGGCACTGTCTGTATAGGCCTTGCGGGACCTTCAGTTCTGGAAGCCAAAACATACAGGTTTGCTTTTGCTGACAGGCATCTGAATAAAAAAATGTTTGCGGTAACAGCTTTGGATCTGTTGAGGAATCACCTTGCTAAACAATCATGATGGCGTCGTAAAAGTTTGATTTTCTTCGTTGCGTGTCATTTTGGTGAGGAACTGACGCTGAATGGTACTATTGGCAAATTCAACACCAGAGATTTAGAGCTTTACAATCATTTTCATATAGGTTAGTGCCTTA
>JAOZLO010000091.1:2066-8916 GCA_029934775.1 Desulfocapsaceae bacterium | reverse complement strand
GCCTACAGCAAACATTCTTTTCAGCAAACCGCCTACAATCTGTTAAGCTGTTAAAGTAAAAAAGTAGTAATTCCAATAACGGCAAGCCACAGGTTGGTAATATTTGAAACAGTAATGTTCAAAATAGCTGCCAGCCGATTGCCGCGCTTAAGCAGGACAAGACAGGATTTAAACTCCGGCCAGCTTGTTAATGTGGCAAGAACTACGAAACCGATTACTCCTTTAGGAGCATGGGAGTGGGTTGCAGCAAAAGTGACTACGGGGTCGAGAAAATAGCCGGCTCCCGTGAGAACAATGATTGCAGGAAGCAGCCACACTGCCGGCTTGAATGAATAATCTTCTTCTTCGCTGGTTTTCTGTTCACCAGGGCGGAGTAAGAAAAGAGGAAAAGAGATGGCTAAAACTATAAAGAGCCATGCCGGGTAGAGTGAAGTGGGTAAAATGAAAAAACTGGCAGCGAGAAGGGCAGTAGCAGTTAAGGTGGTAATCGTATACAGCCTGTTTGTAGAAAAAGTCTGCAAGAACTGGCGGCAGATAAGGGCAGCAATGATGAGCAGAATGGGGTTCATGAAATTTGAACCGAGTGGTGTGGATGCTGCGAAGATTACGTCTCCAGCGATCAGACCGACAAGAAGGCAGACGGCTTCAGGACCGTTGGTAATAAATCCTGTAATGGTGCCGATGCCTTTATTCTTTTTCAGACATTCTATTATTATTTCGATTGCCAGTGCAATGAGAACCATTTCAAAGATAATACCTGAAGCACCAATAAATGACAGGCTGATATCCCCGCCGAACAACAGGGCGCATCCGCAGAAAAACACCAGCACCAGTATCCAGATGATGAGGTCCAGCCGGCCAATTGAGTTAAAAATGAATTTTTTCAAAATTATCTGGTTATGCTTTGTGGCGGTTGATAAAAGCTTGTATCACTTTTTTGCTTAAGAAAATTCCGCTGAGTTTATCTTTGTCAATTACCAGTGCCGGTACCATTCGTATTCCATCCTGCAGGCAGCGCTGTGGAGAGCCGAGAATATCCACCTCTTCAATTTGTATATCCGGGTCGTCTCCGACAATTTCAAGGAGATATTTTCTGGCAAGAAAACATCTCGGGCAGATATTTGATCTGTACAGGGTTATTTTCATGGCGATTGGTTTTTATACTGTGGCTGTCTTTATGATACTACTGATGTTGAGTCGCACAAGATACATTGAGTTGACGATTTTCACAAGCTATCACTGTTTTTCATAAAAATCAGGCGAAAGACACCAAGGCAGGCTTTGCCCACAATCCAAAAGCCATAATCTCTCACCACAGAGAGCAGAGAGGACACAGAGAAAAGATCTCTGTGCTCTCTGTGTCCTCTGTGGTTAAAGTTTTTTTGTTTTTTATTATAGAAGTTCAGGAGTAAGGTAGTATTGATTTGTAGTTGACGATAACAGCCAACAGCCAGAGTCAAAACAGAATATGACGATAATTTCAGGAAAGAGTACCGTGATGGCACAGAATACATGTAATAGATGTGGAGAGTGCTGCAGGCAGGGAGGACCGGCGCTTCATGAGAGAGACCTGGGACTGGTCCGTGATGGAAAAATTCCAATAAGCAGCCTTATTACAATAAAAAAAGGAGAGTTGACTCACAATCCGCTTACAGGGGTTATACAGCCGACCGGAGTTGAGCTGATAAAGATAACCGGCAAAGGGAAGCAGTGGGAATGCTGTTATTATGATGAGCAGAAAGGGTGCACAATATATGAGAGCCGCCCCCAGGCATGTGTTCTTTTAAAATGCTGGGACACAAAAGATATTCTTGATCTCGTAGAGAAAGAAACATTAAGCCGTTTTGATATCCTTGGGCCTGATGATCCTATGATTCCTGCAATGAGAGAACATGATCATATCTGCCCGGGTCCCGATTTCCTGTATCTTAAAGACAGAACAAGTCGGCTATCTGTTCAGCAGGAAAAAGAGTTGGAAGAGCAGGTGAGGGACGATTTGCGTTTTAGAACAAGAGTGACAGGTGATTTAAATATAAAACTCGATGAAGAACTTTTTTACTTTGGTCGGCCCCTGTTTCAGCTACTCCAGATGTTAGGTGCAGTGGTCAGCGAATCACGATCTGGAGTAACTCTTCGGTGGGAAATATGAACTGATTGACTTTCTGTAAATTTACCAGCTTTTCCTCTCCAGTTCTTTACCTCGGGTTGAGATTGTAATTTGTTCAACTGGAACAGTTTTGCCTGCTTTTTCTATTGCTTTTTTGATGATTACGTTCATTGCTGAACAGCAGGGTACTTCCATGATTAAGATGGTGAGGCTTTTCAGGTTGCATGTCTTGATTATTTCAGCGAAGCGATCTATGTAGTTTTCGGCGTCGTCAAACTTATGACACCCCATCATTACTATCTTTCCTTCAAGGTATCTTTCCTGAAAATTTCCTGCTGTTACGGCTGTACAGTCAGCTGCAATGAGGAGATCACAGTTCTGCAGAAAGGGAGCATGCGGTGGAATAAGTCGTATCTGGACAGGCCAGTGGGTGAGCGCTGAGTCCGCTGAACCTGCTGGTCCAATATTGACAGGGATATTAGCCGACTGGCATGGCGTAGGTTGTGATACCGGCATCGGTTTAAAGGATTGAATATGAGTGGATGCGCAACCACAATCCATGGTCTTTTCGACTTCGGCCTTCTTTTTTTCTTCTGCGAGGAATTCTTCTACAGCTTCTTCATCAAACTCTTCTGCATCCCGCTCGATTATTTTCAATGCTCCGGTAGGGCAGGAACCCAGGCATGCTCCAAGTCCATCGCATAAATTATCGGAAACCAGTTTTGCTTTTCCGTTAATTATTTTCAGGGAACCTTCTGCACAGTCAGGTACACACTCTCCACAACCGTCGCATAATTCTTCGTCGATCTCAATTATTTTTCTTACAGCTTTCATATGCCACCCTCCTGGCTATTTGGTTGATTTATTCGATGGTTTTATTGTTGTCCTAGGAGGAATTCATTCAATTACTTCCTCCGTCGTCAGTTGTCACTCCACCTGTATTATGCTGCTACTCTATCACAATGTAGGTAGATATCTTTGATCTGGATCAAGTTTTCCATTTAAATTGTGCTTTTAAAAAAATGAAATTACCTGGAAAGGTGTTAAATAAAAAAAAGGCGGGATATCAATTTTGATATCCCGCCTGATCTTAAAAAAGGGTAACCGTAGGGGTTAACCAAGAATTGTCTTCAGATCCTCAGCAGCAGTTTCAGCAATCGGTTTAACTGCAAAGTTCTCAACCAGTACATTAAGTACGTTTGGTGTGATAAAAGCAGGCAGGGAAGGTCCAAGACGGATATCCGTTATACCCAGACTGAAAAGGGTAAGGAGAATAACGACTGCCTTCTGCTCGTACCAGGAAAGAATCATTGACAGAGGCAGATCATTCACACCGCACTCAAAGGCTCCTGCAAGAGCCACAGCTATCTGGATAGCAGAGTAGGCATCATTACACTGTCCAACATCAAGCAGACGTGGAATGCCGTCAATATCACCGAGTTTTTTATCAAAGAATCGGAATTTACCACAGGCCAGGGTAAGCACCAGGCAGTCTTCCGGGGTCTGCTCAACAAAATCGGTGAAGTAGTTTCGACCCGGCTTGGCGCCGTCACATCCACCGACGAGAAAGAAGTGTCGAATTGCTTTGCTTTTTACCCCTTCTATTATTTTGTCAGCCACTCCGAGTACGGCGTTGCGGGCAAACCCAACGGTAACGCTATCTTTATCAGTATCTTCACTGAATCCAGGTAAGGCAAGTGCACGCTCTATGACAGGAGTGAAGTCCTTATCTTCTCCAATATGAACAACATCAGGCCACCCTACGAGACCAGTTGTAAATACGTTGGCTTTATAGGAATCCTTCGGTTTCTGGATACAGTTTGTAGTAAAGAGTATTGCGCCGGGAAATTCTGGGAATTCCTTGGCCTGATTTTGCCAGGCTGTGCCGTAATGGCCATAAAAATGGCTATATTTTTTCAGTTCCGGATAGCCGTGACAAGGCAGCATCTCACCATGGGTGTAGATATTGATTCCCTTACCCTCAGTCTGTTTCAGCAGCATCTCCAGATCTTTCAGATCATGGCCGGTTACTGCGATGGCTTTACCGGCTTTTGCACCCAGGGGGACCTCTGTGGGAACAGGATGTCCATAGGTTTCGGTATTACCGGCATCAAGCAGTTCCATTGCTTTCAGGTTGACTTCACCACATTTCAGTGTAATACCAACCAACTGCTCGAGGGTTTGGCCGCTCTTGGTGAATTCTGCCATGGTTTCGTAGATATACGAATAGACAGATTCATCTTCCTTGCCGAGAATTGCGGCATGGTCGGCATATGCGGCCAGGCCACGAAGACCATATACGGTTATCTGCTTGAGTGAACGGAGGTCTTCATTCTCATCCAGGCTGTTCATGAAGTCCAGTTCCTGACCCTGGGCCACAAGTGCATCTACAGAATCCCCAGGGGTGAAATTTGCAGCAGCAGCTTCAAAATCTACATTACCGCCTGCAGCTTTAACTTTTCCTTTTAACTCTTCACGCAACGATACTGACTTATTAATCCAGGTTTGAAAGCGGTTGCTGTCAAAATCGACATTGGTGAGGCAGGCAAAAATTGCTTCTGAAGTAAAACGGTCAATAGCATTGTCAGTTATACCGTTTTTACGGGCTTCAACAGCCACAATGGATAATCCCTGAACGGCGTAGGTAAGAAGATCCTGCAACGCAGCAACATCTTCGCTTTTTCCACAGACACCGACCACGGTACAGCCGATTCCTTTTGCAGTTTGTTCACATTGGTTACAAAACATAGTGTCCTCCTTGAGACAGATTTATCTGATTAATGATGATGTTCGACTACAGTATACATAAAAGCGAGTATGGCAAAATAATAGTGGTTTTCTGTAAATCTGGTGGGAATGTAAAGCATGAGCCTCTCTTTATCTTTGACATAGGTCAAAACATATATTTTTGTTAATTATTCAACAGCCAACAGCCAACAGCCAACCTTCAATCCCTTCTCCGAGCCAGAACCGCAAACAGACAAGATGAATTGCCCTCATGAAAAGGATTCAGATCATAGTCCCCACAGGCTTTTATAATGTGTAAATCAGCCTGTTTAAAAAGAGAAATCCACTGGCTGTAGGACAGTGCGGCAATTGAGTAAAAGTGATTCCAGTCCTGGTTGCCGGATCTTGGCTGTGTAGGCCGAATACGATATCTCTCCTCTATGGAAAGAGTTTCTGTTTCAGCTGAGTAGTTTTTTAAAATCTCCTTGATAATTTTTTCTTCATTGGTTTGATTCCTTCTGTTGAATATCTGGAATTGGAATATTTTCCCTTTATGTGATGTGAGCTTTTTATCGGGAATAAAAAGCTGCAGGTAGAGTTTGCCGCTTTCGGTTAAATGGGATCTGCAATCCTTAAGACAGGAGACGATTCTTTTTTTCTTGGATAGAAGGTTGAGTGTGTTATAGGGAATAAGGATTGCGTCAAAAAAGGATGTAAAGGCAAGTTGTTCCATGTTCATGCAGATATATCTGCAGTAATTGCTCTTCTTCCTGTTTGCCTTTTTGAGCATATGAGGAGATATATCAATACCGGTAACTCTTCTGTCTTTTCCGGCAACTCTTCGTGCAATCCGGCCGGTTCCGCATCCCAGCTCCAGGATGGAACATTTTTCGGGAAGATACCTGTTATAGAAATCGATATCGTCTTCAAATCTCTCCATCTCCATATCGTAAAACTCACAGAAAAGTTTTTCTGTGAGAGGAGTGAAAATGGGTTCCGGTTCGTCATCATAGTTTGAATATATTTCCATTATTATTCCTGCAGTATAAAAACCTCAGTGTTGTCTTCTACATGGTCTTGACCGGACAGTACTGAAAAAAACTCCCTGAAACTACCTGGTTTTTCATAATCTTATAAAATAAGAGTTAAATACAGGCAGAGGTGTATGAATTTTTCTTGCAATATATACCGAACGAGTGTATTAATTCCAGCCAAAGGTAGTAATGGCAATCATTATTAATAAAAAGGAGAAAATTATGGAGAAGTATGTTTGTACAGTATGCGGTTATGTTCATGAAGGTGATGCGGCTCCGGACAAATGTCCTCAATGTGGTGCAGCATCAAGTAAATTCAAAGTAGCTGGAGATGAAGCAACATCGTGGGCTGATGAGCATGTAATCGGAGTTGCTGAAGGTGTTGATTCTGAAATTCTTGAAGGTCTTCGTGCAAATTTCACCGGTGAATGTACTGAAGTTGGTATGTACCTCGCAATGAGCCGTCAGGCGGATCGTGAAGGGTATCCGGAAGTAGCTGAAGCGTATAAGCGAATAGCCTTTGAAGAGGCTGAGCATGCTTCTAAATTTGCCGAATTACTCGGTGAAGTTGTTGTGGCTGACACAAAAGCTAATCTGGAAGCTCGGGTAGCAGCAGAACACGGCGCCTGTGCAGGGAAAAAAGCGTTGGCAGTTAGAGCAAAAGAGCTTAACCTTGATGCCATTCATGATACGGTACATGAAATGTGCAAAGATGAAGCTCGGCATGGACAATCCTTTGCAGGTCTTTTGAAGAGATATTTCTAACAGAGATCGCATTCAGGAAGTTTAAAGAGGGGCAGATGGTATATCATCTTGCCCCTCTTTTTTTTTAAAAAAAATATTATGGAAATGCATTCTCGGACAGCCTCCTGGTGGGGTGTTGAACAGTAAAGGCGCAGAAAAGAGAAGAGGAGAAACTGATGACCGCTGCAAAAAAAAGATCAGATAAAGGTGTTCACTTCAGTCTTGCCCTGACAATCGG
>JAOZLO010000091.1:0-1966 GCA_029934775.1 Desulfocapsaceae bacterium | reverse complement strand
CTGCAAAAAAAAGATCAGATAAAGGTGTTCACTTCAGTCTTGCCCTGACAATCGGGGCTATTCTTACTCTTCTGCTGATTGCTCTCGGTTTTTCCATCACCTTCTATACCTACAATAATCAGAAAAAAACAACCCTCGATACCACTGAAAAGATCTTTGAGATCAGCTCCCAGCAAACCGAAGAAAAGCTTTATACCCTGATCCATACGGTGGAAAGTTTTGTCAGCGTCTCCGCCGCGCTGGAAAATATTGGTGGGGGGAGACTGGAAAACCTTGCCCTGCTGCTGCCCTATTTTCATCAATCCTTTGTCGCTCTTCCCTGGATGGATTCTTTCTATGTGGGATATAACAGTGGTGCTTTTTATATGATTCATGCTATCCGTGATAATGAATTGATCAGGAACACATTTTCAGCTCCAGACAATGCGGAGTACGCAGTAAAGATGATCCGGTCCGGTTCCAACAGCGACAGCCAGGAGTTTCTTTTTTATGACAGGGAGCTCAAACTTGTAGAGAAGCGGACAGAGATTTATGACGGATACGACCCAAGAAAAAGAGACTGGTACGTAGAGGCCCTGTCAGCTGAAAAAACGATTGTGACCGGTCCCTACACTTTTTTTTCATCCAGACAGGTAGGGATTACGGCTGCCCATGTTCTTGAAAGAGGAGAAGGTGTCGTTGGCGCCGATACGGTTCTTGCTGCTCTTTCCAGGCTGTTGCAGGAACAGAAGCTTACCCCGTCAACACAGATTGTACTATTGAAGGAGGGTGGAGAGGTCGTTCTGAGTGCAGGGGAAAAGGATCTGGATCAGCTTCAGGAAATAAGAGAAAAAGATGAAAAAGCTGAACTGCATGTGAGTGACTTGAGCAGTCCGGCCGCTCATGTTCTGTATCAGGAAATAATTGCTCGGGGGGGCGAGGGTGGAAAGGTCATTGAGGTCAATGGTGAGAAATGGTTTGGTCATGGAAGAAAACTCATGACTCGAAAAAGGGGAGAAATGTATCTTGCGATAATTGCTCCTTTTGACGAATTGATGGTAAATGCCCAAATGATCCGTCAGCGCAATCTGCTGATAATGCTCTCTGTTTTGATTGCAGCCGTGGGGGTTGGTCTTTATTTATCCCGCCTGATAGCAGTATCTCTGCATGATCTCTCTAGTCAGGCAGAGAGTATCCGTGATTTTAAGTTGACTGCTCCACTCAATGTGCAGTCCAGAATCAGTGAGGTAGATGGTCTTGCTGATACCATGACCGTGATGCAGTCGGCCATTAACCGCTTTGTGGAGATAGCACGTGCCCTGTCCGGAGAAAAGGATATGGAACGGGTGCTGGAGATGATAGTCAGTGAGGCGCAGTCAATCACCGGTGCTGACGGTGGCGCCATAGGACTGGTCAGTGACGATGGGAAGAGTTTTTCTTATGTTCTGGTTCGTAACATTATCACGGGTATCCATTTTGGCGGCAGCAGCGGAAAAGAAGTTCCACTGTCCCCGCTGATTTTGGAGGGTGAGACTGATCGCCGGCAGGAGAGCGTAGAGCTTGCAGTGGTGCATGATGCTGAGACGAAGGTGATTTCTGATGTTTCTCTTGGAGATAAAAAAGCATGTTCAAATATTCGGGAACTGTATGAGCGGGAAGGCTACATATGCCACTCTCTGCTGTTAATTCCCCTGCTCAATCGCCAAGATGAAGTGATTGGTTTACTCCATCTGCTCAATGCCAGGGATAGTGGCAACGAGCAGATTATAGATTTCTCAGAACATAAAATTGCCTATGTCAAGGCTCTCTCTTCCAATGCGGCCCTGGCCCTTGATAATAATCGACTGATCAGGGCCCAGAAAGAACTCTTTGATTCCTTTGTCCGCCTGATTGCCGGTGCCATTGATACAAAATCTCCATACACCGGTGGTCATCTTCGAGGCCCTGACGGCAGCCGACAGACCGTATAAAACCCCGAAGACGCTCA
>JAOZLO010000555.1 GCA_029934775.1 Desulfocapsaceae bacterium | reverse complement strand
AAATTTCTGAAATGATCGAGGGTGTGTTTGGAGGTGAGATAATTACCACTGGCACCAACTGAATCAATCACATCAAGTGCAAAATTTTCCTTGTCCAGATGAATGCCTCGCATAAAATGCTTAACATGGTCGATTATCTCATCGCAAAACAGTATGGTGCTCGGATCCACCAGACTGGCCTGGTCCAAAAGTCCAACATCATGCACCAGATTGGCCCCGCTTAACGCAGCAAGGAGGCAGGACATACCAATTTCAGCAGCCCCCTGCTCATTCAAGGCAGCTGTATCCGTACACCCTGCGGTTCCCCAGAACGGCAGTTCAAAATAGTGGGCGATATCAGCAAGTGCGGCACATTGCAGATACAGCTCAGGTCCGCCATAAACACATACAGTGGACTTCATATCCATTACAGTTGCGACCCCACCATACATAAAAGGAGCACCGGGGTTAGTCAATTGGTGAATAACCAGTCCGGCTAGTGACTCAGCATGACCCTGGGCCAGCAGCCCGGCCGAAGTTGCAGGAGCAGTGGCACCTCCCATGGGGATGGGGTAATAGACAATGGGCATCCGGTGTTCCGCACAAATCATCAGTTCCTTTATGGCATGATCATCGTGCACCAGCGGTGAAATCGGCTCTCCCAGTTTAATCATATAGGGGTTCAACCGCAGTTCATCGTGGCCACCGGCAACAATCGCCGCCATATCAATGATATCAAGCAGTGCATCGGGGCCATTAGGGCTGAATGATATGGACTTTCTCTGGTGCAATATCATCTCACGGACATTAACACGATCCACTGTTTCCGGAGGCAGGTCAGCGGCAAATGCACCAACTTGGACAACATCCATATGTCGGGTATAGTCCATGATTGTTGCCATCTTTTTTGCATCCGAGGCCACAAATTTTCTTCTCTCACGTGTTCGGGAATCAATGATATCGATATTATCAACCAAAGGCGAAAAATGCGTTTTTCCTGTTTCCATAAAAAATTTTCTTTCACCATCCCTATTGCAGAGAACAAAACGCTCCGGAGCCGTGTTCAAAGCCCTGTCAACCAGATAGCTTGGGATTCGGACGAGACCGTTATTCTCAACAACAGCACCGTGGCTGTGTAGCAGATCCCTCGCCTCTTCATTATGGATAAATGAACCGGTTCTTTCCAGAATTTCACATGCAGCCAGGTGTATCTCTTTTATCTGAGAATCAGACAATACACGCATACGAGGTGTAATTTGTGTTAGATTTGCAAACATTTCTTCTCCTTTATAATGATCCCTTTGTTTTGTAATTTGCTGTTCTTTATTATAAGCTGTGCTGGGTAATGGAAATTAGCCCAAACTATTCCAGTAAAAATCCATCTTTCAGGGGATCGTCCGGATCTATGAAAAGTTGATTCATACCCGTGATATGAGCTGAGCCTGAAATTTCGGCAATTACAGCAGAAAAAGAACCAACTTTGGTTTCTTCAATAATTCTGGCACTGAAAAGACTCCCAATGATGCTCTCGTTTACGAAAACTTCACCCAGCGCCAACTCCCCTTTTGCATACATCAGTGCCGCTTTTGCAGAAGTTCCTGTTCCACAGGGAGAACGATCCAGTCCGCTGTCAGACAAAATAACCGCATTCTGCATATGCGCCTCGGAGGAAGTCGGCTCACCATAAAACTCCACATGGGTACATTCGTTAACAAAATCAAGCTCAGGATGCTGCAACTTTACCTGCTGATTGACAACCTGTTTGATTATGCGCCCTTTCTCAATCAGGGCTGTAGCATTTGTCGGCTTAATCTCAAGTCCGACGCTCACCGCCGGAAGTATCGCATAAACATTTCCGCCGTAGGCGATATCAAGAGCTAAACGACCGATCCCGGGGACCTCAACTTCAAAGTCTTTTTCGAAAACAAAGCTTGGAACGCCCTGGAAAGTCACTTCTTTTGCTTTACCGTTTTCCACCTTAACCCGAACACGTGTTAATCCGGCTGGAGTATCGAGGTTAATAAAAGTTTCCGGTTCCGTAACAGCAATCATTCCGGTCTCCACCATGGCTGTCGCAACCCCGATGGTGTCATGTCCGCACATGGGCAAATATCCGCCGGTCTCAATAAATATTGCTCCTACATCCGCATCAGGATGTTTAGGCTCCGTTAATATCACTCCTGACATAACACTGTGCCCACGTGGCTCAAACATGAGAGAAGTGCGAATCCAATCCATATTTTCTTTAAGATACAGCATCTTCAGTGCGATTGTATCGCCGGGAATATAAGGAATACCACCCGTTATGGTACGGGTAGGCTCACCCCCGGTATGGGTATCAATAGATGTAAAAACATTTTTGATTATCATTTTTTCAACTTAGTCCGGTTGTTATGTTCAGGTGTTCTGATTTACTGAGAAAATGCAATCTGCAGCACAAGTTTCAACCACCATCTCTAAAGTAGCTGGGAAATATGGTTCTTCATGCAAAATGTCGGCAGCATATGCCATCGCCACAGAAAGGAATCGTGTTATCTATAAAGCCCTATCAGCAAGTTACATGCCAGAAAAGCGATCAGCACCAATTGAGCTTACTTTCTGATTATAAAAACGGTTGGAGAATACATAAGGGGAAAAAATGAATAACTTAAGAAAATTTATAAAACCCAGATCGGGAAATATAGAAAAAAGTATTACATTTTTTTCGAAAAAAATGTAATACTTTTGCG
>JAOZLO010000554.1 GCA_029934775.1 Desulfocapsaceae bacterium | reverse complement strand
TAAATTTCCGCTCAATTTCAGAGACAGCTGCTGGTGTACCGGCATAATCACAATAAACATAGAAGCCCTGAGTCTCCTTTCTTATGAGATAGGCGAGTTTTTTCATGCCCCATTTATTCAACTCGATAATGGTACCTTTCTCATCGAGAATAATCTGATTTGTATTTTCGATTACTTTGGTGATTTCATCTTCCCCAAGGTTAGGCCGAAGAATATAAATTGTTTCGTATCTGCGCATTTGTTCCTCCTTATGGACTCTTTTTAATGCGGAGCGCTCCGCAGCTCTCGGCCCTTGGAATTTTTTAATGCTGCTTTCCAAGAGCAAGAAGGTCGTACATCCTGGTACCTCGTAAATGAGTTTAATTTATACGAGATTATAAAATGGTCTTGGATTATTATGAAATCAAAATTCACAATATCCAATAACCAAAACATGCCATACTACAATTTGGGGAGGTTTGTGTCAAACAGATTTTTTTTCTTCTCTTCTGCTTTTATTTGCTGCCACTGTCTTATCAGGTCTTCCTCATTTTCGTATGACTTGCCGGCAAAGACGTGAGGATGACGACGAACCAGTTTTTGATTGATCAACCGTACAACATCTGGAAAATGAAATTCACCATTTTCTCTGCTGATTTCAGAGATCATCACAATAAGATAGAGAATATCCCCTGACTCTTCGCAGATATTAGGGTAGTCTTGATTTTTGATAGCTTCCATGAGTTCATTGAGTTCCTCCTGGAGATATTTGATTAAGGATGTGGTTGTCTGTCGTCTGTCCCAGGGACAACCTTCATTTGAACGCAATTTTCTTATAGTTGATAGAAGTTCTTTTACGTCTTCGGTGTCTGTAGTCATTTTAATTTTTATGAAATGAATTGCTAGAGCCAGAATGAGTTATCAGCATTAAAAATCATTTTCTGGAGTTATTGAGAAAATAAGTTTTTCCCCATCTTTGATGAGAAAACTGTTGACTTTCAGTAGCCGAACAACTAATAAAATCGCAGGAACATGTTGTCAGGTTTTGTATGTTTACCCGTGTGAGCCTACAGTATCAATTATGGTTTATTCAAATCAGGTTTTAATATGGAAGATGGAAAAAAGCAAAAAATTCTCCTTGAAAAGCATAAAGATATAGCGCGGATTGATCAGGAGTCAAAGAGAACTCATGGTTGGTATGTGCGTGTCAGATTTATCGGAAAAACCTATTCTAAGTTTTTTTCTGACAAAAAATGCGGGGGACGTTATTCAAGTTTGCTGTCTGCAATTACCTGGCGCGATAAAACTGAGAAAAAACTGGGTAAAGTACGGACTAACAAGCATATGGTGACGGTGAGTAATTCCGGCACTGGAGTTGTGGGAGTACGTTTGAATGAGAAACTGAAAAGATACGAAGTGAGTTGGGTAACCCATCAGGGAAAGCAGGGTAAAACTTCGGTATCTATTGCAAAGCATGGGAAAAAAACCGCGTTTATGCGGGCCTGTGTTATCCGGCAGGAAAAAGAAAAAGCACGTCTTGGCTACTCTATTTAACAACTATCGGGGGCAGGAGATTATTTAAAACCACTATCTTTCGGTACCTTACTCCTTAATTTCTGTCAATTATTTCAGCAACCCCCTTGTAGGATGCTACGCATGAATACACAAGGAAAGTTGTCTGAATTATGTTGACAATCCTGGAGAGAAAGAGTCTACTGCTTTGTTCTTGAATTGATTTTTCCTGATTTTTTTTAATTTTTAAAGAATTCATTGAAGAGGTTTATACAATGTATGCGATAGTACGTACAGGTGGAAAACAGTATCAGGTCGCTTCGGGTGACCAGGTTCGTGTCGAAAAACTGGAAGGAAGTATAGGAGATAGTGTTGATTTAAAAGATGTACTTATGGTTGTCGATGGAGAAGATGTCAAAATCGGACAGCCAGTCCTCGAAAATGCAAAGGTAACTGCGATCATTGCAGAACAGGGGAGAGGGAAAAAAGTCATCATCTTTAAGAAGAAGAGACGGAAGGGTTATCGCCTGAAGAAAGGCCACCGACAGTCGTACACAGCTCTCAGGATAGAGGGCATAAGTATCTGACACCCCACTAGGGGGTATAAGTATCTTGCAGGTATATGTAACCCCGTGATTTTAAAATAAACTCCTCAGATTCTTGTTTTTATGACAGGAATTAAGGAGTAAGGTACTAACATAAGGAGTGAAAAATGGCTCATAAAAAAGCAGGTGGTAGTTCCAGGAACGGTCGGGACAGTAATGGCCAACGACGGGGGGTAAAACGTTTTGGTGGTGAAGAGGTGACAGCCGGAAGCATAATTATCAGACAGCTGGGTACCAGAATTCACCCAGGCACAAATGTTGGTTGCGGCCGTGATTATACGTTGTTTGCCAAGATAGACGGAGTTGTGACTTTTGAAGAATTTGGTAAGAAAAAGAAGAGAGTAAGCGTCTATCCTAATGGTTGATCAGCTTTTACATTTTCCATCTGGGTTGTAATAATCAATCTTTTTGTGGAACTCGGCTCGGCCTCAATGTGTATTATATTGATGGCCGGGTTTTTTTTTGCCCAAAAAACCTAACAGAACACTGCTGATAATCAGTAAGCGTTTCAAAAGCAGAAGGTGATCTTGTATGGGATTTATTGATGAAGCTAAATTTTTTGTTAAAGCTGGTGACGGTGGAAATGGATGTGTCAGTTTTCGCCGGGAAAAATT
>JAOZLO010000553.1:2220-2711 GCA_029934775.1 Desulfocapsaceae bacterium | reverse complement strand
ATCTGTTGTGTATATTTGATTTTATCATTTCGTTAACCTCTTCATTTTAAGGAGAAAAAGGAAGCGTGTAGGAATCTTGATGGCTTGTATGTAGTTACAATGGAATTAAATCCTGTTTTTACAGGTATCATCATATAGTAGTCACTTCTCTATTGCATGTCACAAAGAGCAGCGCTATTAACATGCCGCCAAGTGTATTACAAAGCAAGTCTAACTGACTGGAGATCCTCGATGGTAGAAAAGTCTGGGTGGCCTCAATAATCAGGCTGAATAAAAAAACCATCGAAACAGTTGAAAGAAAGTGTCCCCAAGGCTTTTGATGTAGTTGCTTGACGAGTAAGGCAATACAGAAACTGACGGGTATAAAGCCGACTATATTGAGTAAGATATCCTTGGCACCACCCTTTCTACTGAATTCTTTAACAGATATTGGAGCAAGAAAGGAGCGGGCAAGAGGTTTAAAGAAATTTGGGACAAAGAAGTTGTAGGCT
>JAOZLO010000553.1:0-2210 GCA_029934775.1 Desulfocapsaceae bacterium | reverse complement strand
CAACAAAGAGGTCATAAGCTGATCCTGCCCTGTTTGAAACGATTTCGTTTGTAAAGGCCTCAAATCTGTAATCAATTAGAGGACGACTGGCAGGTAATCCATTTTGAGATTTCAGATCACTATGATTGTATATGGTAACTCTATCGATGCTGCCATGCCAGGGTTCAGTACCATACATGTTATTGCCAAGGATTAACTGACCCCTTGTTGTCATGTTGTTACCGAGTAATGAAAAACCTGTAAAGTGGCGTATGAGTGTGCCGTTAATGAATACCTCAGTTGTCTCTGGTGTTGTGGAAACAGTGAGTGCAATTGTTTTTCCTACGATTAATTGATCCCGCAACCCTACTTCCCGATAATTTTTATGGATTCCCTGTACCCTGTGGTTAAAAAGAGCGAGGTGATCCTGCCATTGGGCGATGACAAATGGAGGTCGTTTATCACCATCGTACAGGGTTAGAATGCACCCTAATCCCTCGGGTTGTTTCACTGGGGTTAATTTGAAATGAAAAGTAGCCCCTGCATCATTGTTAAATCCCACCTTCTCTATAGTGTAGGCCATACCCTTTTCGTTGAGTTTGCCCTTGTATAAACCCAAATTAAACAAGGCTTGGCGCTTTTTTTCGTTGATCAAAACGTCATTGTCTGAAAAAAAATCAAAGGGGTACCAGCCAAACCAGAGAGTAATGCAAACAATAACAATTCCTGTAGACACGTGCAGCAGAGAAAATTTCTGTATCACACAGCGCCTTTCGACCATAATACAGCAGGAATCGTTTTAAAAAGGATTTTTACATCAAACCAGAATGTCCAGTTTTCTATATACTCGAGATCAAATTCCAGCCATTTCTCAAAGGGCAGGTTGCTTCTGCCGGATATCTGCCATAGACATGTCAATCCGGGCTGTACGCTGAAGCGTTTTCGCTGAATTCCTCTATCAAACAGTTCCACATCACGCAGTGACATGGGGCGCGGCCCTACAAGACTCATTTCTCCCCGCAGCACGTTTATCAGTTGTGGGAGTTCATCGATGCTTGTTCTCCTGATAAAACGTCCCACCCGAGTGACCCGGGGGTCATTTTCCATTTTGAAAATCGGCCCCTCCGCCTCATTCAGGTGTTCAATCTCTTTAAATTTCTCCTCGGCATCTACATTCATTGAACGGAATTTAAACATTGGGAAAATATGTTTTCTTAGTCCAACTCTGTCCTGAAGAAAAAAAACAGGGCCAGGGGAGTCAAGCTTAATTGCGATAGCAACAAGCAGAAACAGGGGAATGAGTAAAGGCATGGCAATGATTGTCAGCGTAAGATCAAACAGCCGTTTGGCAAAGAGCTGCTGCTGATCCTGGGAAACCGGCTCCATGTTGAGAAGGGGGATACCTTTCACCTGGGACAGGCTTATTCGGGCAACCTGAACGTTGAATATATCAGCCATAAAACGCAGAGTGATACCTTCTTCTTCGCAGGCCAAAACGATGGGTTCGGCATCATCCAGAAGGGACCTGGAAATTGCAATGATCACTTCATCAATAACATTATTTTTTAAACACTCATTGGTGTTTTCCACTGTACCGATTACCGGTATTCCGTCTATTATTTGCCCCAGGAATGCAGGGTCAGGGTCAATGAAACCAACTATCTCGACTCCCCATACTGTCTGCTCCTGTAAGGCTTTAACCAGTTCTCTGGCACGGGCTTTCGTACCGATAATGAGAATTCGGAGTGCTCTTTCTCCTCTTTTCAATTGGCTGTTGAAATATGCAATGGAAAAAGCGCGAATGGTTAGCAGAACTACAAATTCTAATCCTGCAAAAAGCAGGATCACGGATCGGCTGACATACTCTATTTTCAGAAAGAACAGAAGTGAGAGCAAGATACCGACAGTTACAACTATGGTTCGAATGATTGCCCAGCCATACCTGGTAAGTGATGTTTTCAGTGGTTCGGTATATCCACCGAAATAGGATAACAAACTGATTATCAGAAGCAGCAGGAGTGGAAACAAAAAGATATGGGAATACAGACTTAACACCTCTTCCTGAGGCAGGATAATGTTTCTGATCCAGAAGGAAAATAAAAAAGTGAGAAAGGTGAAAAAAATGTCAAAGAGGAAAATACTATCCCCCAGCCCTGTGTTTCTGGTTTTGTGCATTTTTTTGCTCGTGTTAAAGAACTACTGAAGAATTTTTCTTAAACTAATTTATAGAA
>JAOZLO010000552.1 GCA_029934775.1 Desulfocapsaceae bacterium | reverse complement strand
TAGCCCGATGCAGGTTGGTCTTGCCATGGTATCACTCAGCTTAGGCTGGTCTTTGGGCTCACTTTTTCTGGGCCGCTTCATGCACAATGATGTTGGAAAAAAAAGTGCTGTAACCGGTGGTATCGGCCTCTTTACCGGCTCATTGCTCACCTTGCGCTTTGACCTGTATACCTCTATGACAGAATGCTTCCTTGTTTTCTTTGTGATAGGTATCGCCATGGGGCTGATCTCCCTTTCAACGCTTATTCTGGTACAGAACAGCAGCAGAGCAGAAGACCTTGGAATTGTTACTTCACTGCATCAATTTGGTCGTTCATTGGGTGGAGCCGTAGGGGTGGGAATCTGTGGCGGTCTGGTCACAAATGGCTTACTTGACAGCCTGGAGCAAACGGCAGAGATACTGCCGCAGAACCTTATGGTACTGCTTCGTGAAAGTACAGAAAATCTCCTGCGACCTGAATTTCAAAGTATGGTGTCAACCGAGGCGATGGAAACACTGCGAAGTGCTGTTTTAACTGGAGTTTTCTCAGCGTTTCTGGTCGCCGTTTCCGCATCATTTCTCTGTCTTCTCTGCTGCTTGTGTTTACCGAATGAAAATGATGGTAGCAGATAAGCGAGAAAATTTACCATAGATAAGTTCTTTTCGTCAGCCAGCAAAACGGTCTCAAGAAACTTTAACCTTACCGCGCAGAGCCTTGATTTTACCGTGCCGCGTCTTTTTGTCCACGCGGCGCTGCTTTGCGCTATTTTTCAGTTTAGTCGGCCGGCGTTTTTTCAGCTGGACAACGGCTGCCCTCACAAGCGCGCGCAAACGCTGTATCGCATCTTCCCTGTTCTTTTCCTGGGTTCGGTATTGCTGCGCCTTAATTACAATCACACCATCTTTATTAATTCTGTGATCCGGGGACTGCAGCAGTCGCTCCTTATAGAAAGTTGGTAAACTTGATTTTTTTATATCAAATCGTAAATGAATTGATGAGGACACTTTGTTAACATTCTGCCCTCCCGCTCCCTGGGCTCTAATAGCATTTAATTCAATTTCCCAATCTTCAATCTGTACATTGTTATTGATCTTAATCATTTTGAACCTCAGCTGACGCACTTCTTCCTTATAACTTAGCAAACAAATGTTACATATCAGCAGTGTCCGGTTTAAATCCTGCGGGTAAGCGAGCTTGCAAGACTCCGGAGGATTTAAGCTGGACACTACTAGATAAATATACCAGAGCAACATAGCAGAAAATTAAAAAACTTGCATCTCTACCTAATACCTGTTACAAGGTGTGGTTCTCGAGTATCCTGCTGATGAATTTCATCCTGGCAAATTTTTGCCCCAGAGTACTTCTTTATACAACCATACAACCACAATTATACTTATGCTTTCCGAAACTGATATAACTTCGCCCTGTTCTTTTACCGATCTCGGGCTACCTGCCCCTCTCCTGCGCAGCCTTGACGATGCTGGATATACACAACCCACTCCCATCCAGGCTGAGATGATTCCCCACTTGATGAACGGCAGGGATGTAATCGGACAGGCCCAGACAGGAACCGGGAAGACAGCTGCCTTTGCCCTCCCTCTCCTGGCACAATTACAGCTGGAAAGCCTGAAATCTCCACAGATTCTTGTTCTCACTCCTACCAGAGAACTTGCCATCCAGGTAGCAGAATCATTTAAAAGTTATGGTAAACATCTGAAAAATTTCCGAGTACTTCCCGTCTATGGCGGTCAGGACTATAGTCTCCAGGTTAAACAGCTGCAGAGAGGTGTTCATGTGGTAGTAGGCACACCTGGTAGAATCATGGATCATATCCGCCGACACAACCTGGATCTCAAGAGACTGACAAGCTTTGTCCTTGATGAAGGCGACGAAATGTTAAAGATGGGATTTATCGATGATATCGAATGGATTCTTGAGCATATTCCATCTCAGAGGAAAACAGCACTTTTTTCTGCAACTATGCCCCATACCATCCGGAAGATTGCTCAGAAGTATCTACGGGAACCGGTAGAAGTGACAATCAAAACAAAAACCGTCACTGCAAAAACGATCCATCAACGGTACCTCGTCACAAATGGTTTCACCAATAAATTCAATGCGCTGTCAAAAATTCTGGAAAGTGAAATTTTTGACGGCATGCTTGTTTTTGTTCGTACAAAAATTCAAACTGTTGAGTTGGCCGAGAAACTCATTCGCCTCGGATATGGCTGCGCTCCTCTCAATGGTGACATTCAGCAGAGTCAACGAACACGAACAGTTGAGCAGTTAAAGTCAGGAGAACTTGATATCCTGGTAGCAACAGATGTTGCCGCACGTGGTCTTGACGTCACCAGAATAAGCCATGTTGTCAATTTTGATATCCCGTTTGATAATGAGGCTTACATCCATCGTATCGGCAGAACCGGACGAGCTGGTCGTAACGGAGAGGCTATTCTCTTTATCAACCCGCGGGAGCAGGCTATGCTGAGATCAATAGAGCGGCTGACAAAACAAAAAATTAAAAAGATGATGCTCCCATCAATAGAATCAATAAACGTAAAACGGATTGCCAAATTCAAAGACAATATCAACACCACCCTGGAACAAGATATCTCTTTCTACGAGGGTTTAATCAGCAGTTACCTTAAAGAAAATGAGGTGGGGCCTGAAAAAGTGGCTGCCGCCCTTGCACGAATTGTCCAGGGAGATACCCCTCTTTTACTCAAGGAACCCAAAA
>JAOZLO010000551.1 GCA_029934775.1 Desulfocapsaceae bacterium | reverse complement strand
CTTCATTTTTCTGATAACAAACTTACATTCTGCAGTATCTTCTTCAATACACTCACTGCTATTTTCTGTTTTTCCAGACTGATGCCGGCAACCACTTCAGGACTGAACCCTTCAAACAAAACCTTTACCTCTGCCAGCAAACTCTCCCCCTCCTCCGTTAAAGAAACGAGGATTGATCTCCGGTCATCAGGATTATTTTTTCGGATCACACTCCCTTTTTTTTCAAGACGGTCCAGCATTCTGGTTATGTTTGCCGGACTCTTTCCCACCCCCCCACAAAGTTGACTCTGGGTCTGCCCGCTTACAAGGGACAGTTGCTTGAGAATATGGAGCTGCTCAATCGTAAGATCATGATTCTTCAGTTTCTGATCCGCGTAATTTCGCATCGCCTGACCGCAAATATAGATCTGTCGTCCAATAGATTCTTCTTCACATGAACTCATTATTTGACCCCTTAATAGTTAACCAGGCAATTATTATTACTAACTCCCAGTTCTGTCAAGAACAACATTTGCAATTCGATAAATTTCTCAATATTTGCTCGACACTGACAGTAAATATTATTACTATTGGTAATTGTTACAAATTTAAACAATTACCCATGTTTTCCATACACTACAAAATACAGGAGATACTATGGTCTATCTTTCCAGAATCACTTTCTTACTCTGTACAGTCTTTCTACTCAGTGGCTGTGGCTACAACTCACTCCAGGTAAAGGAAGAGACAGTCTTTAAAGCATGGGCTGATGTTGAATCCACCCTCCAGAGACGTGGCGATCTCATCCCCAACCTGGTTGAAACCGTCAAGGGCTACGCAAAACATGAAGCAGAAACCCTGGAAGGTGTTATCAACGCCAGAGCAAAGGCAAGTTCTATTCAGCTGACCACCGATGACCTTAGTAATCCTGCGGCGATGCAACAACTCCAGGCCGCCCAGGGTGGGCTCACCTCCGCTCTGTCAAAACTGATGGTGCTGGTTGAAAGGTATCCCGACCTGAAGGCAAATCAGAATTTTCTCGATCTGCAAAACCAGCTTGAAGGCACTGAAAACAGGATCAATGTGGCGAGGCAACGATACAACAAAGCGGTTGAGACCTTTAACGGGTCTGTACGGAGCTTTCCTGCCAGTTTGACTAACTCCCTGCTTTTACACCTGGAAAGAAAAGAATATTTTAAGGCAGATGAGGGGGCTAAGGCAGTTCCAAAGGTTAACTTTGGTTAGCTCATCGGAAATTTAAATGGCATGAAAATAAGACACACCAAAAGCACATTCCGGCTGCAGCTGATCTTGCTGTTCATTTTATTGCCGTCATTTTCTGCATACGGGCTGACGGTTCCAGCACTCCAGGGGCGGGTGGTTGATACAGTTGGGATGCTCTCCCCGACAACAATCCAGCTGCTTGAAAGTACATTAGCGACATTTGAGGCGCAGGACTCGACCCAGATAGTGGTTCTGACCATAAATTCCCTTGAGGGAGAAAACCTTGAGGAGTTCTCTCTCAAGGTCGCTGAAACATGGCAGATCGGCCGGAAGGGCTCTGATAACGGCGCCCTCCTGCTTATATCCAAGAATGACAGGAAACTTCGCATTGAAACAGGTTATGGCCTTGAGGGATCGCTTACCGACCTCATTGCCGGTCGAATCATCAGAGATATCATCACCCCCCGGTTCCGAGACGGTGATTTTGATCAGGGGGTAATCAATGGCGTCTCGGCGATGATTGGATCAGTACGGGGAGAATTCAACAATTCCTCCCGGCCATCAGAAGGCCAGGGTGGAACCGGGGATTTCAGCGGTCTTCTCTTCTTTCTCCTCTTTGCGTTTTTAAATCTCGGCAGAATATTTAATAAACATAAATGGCTTACCGGGGGAATTGGGGCTATCCTTGCTCCCCTTTTAGGCTTTGTCTTTTTCGGAGTCGGCGGATTGACCCTGCTGTTACTCATCCCTGCCGGTTTAGTCATTGGCTTCCTGTTATCCAGTATCAGCTTTGCATCTCCATCAGGACGATCCACCGGCGGCTACTCATCTGGTGGTTTCGGCGGTGGCGGTTTTGGCGGCGGCGGTTTCAGCGGAGGAGGGGGTGGCTTTGGCGGCGGCGGTTCCTCAGGAGGATGGTAAAAATGCAGACTCCGGCTCAGGATTTTTTAACAACAGCTGAACAGGATCAGATCACAGCGGCTGTCCAGAAGGTTGAACTGACGACTTCGGGGGAAGTTGTGGTGATGGTTGTATCCAGGAGTCATAATTATCCTGCCGCAACTATTACCGGGTCAGTATTTTTTGCCCTTCTTTCAGCCCTTCTTCTTAACACAGTTATTGGCCCTGCAGTATGGCTCGGTTCCCAGAATCTATGGCTTTTTCTGGCACTCTTTGCTCTCCTCTATCTTCTTTTTCTGCCTCTTATCATCCGATATGACTGGATAAAACGTTTTTTTCTGAATCCAAAACATGTGATAGAAGAGGTCGAAAAAGGTGCCATCAATGCGTTTTTCTCCGAACAGTTGTATAAGACGGAAAGAGAAAACGGTATCCTGCTTTATATCTCGGTTATGGAACGAAGAGTTTGGATACTTGGAGACAGCGGTATAAATGAGATAATTGAACAGGGGATATGGGATGAAATCGTCTCAGAACTGACCCGGGGCATCAGTAACGACAATCGATGCGAAGCAATCTGTGAAGCCGTAAAAAAGACGGGAAAAATCCTTGAAGTTC
>JAOZLO010000550.1 GCA_029934775.1 Desulfocapsaceae bacterium | reverse complement strand
ACTCGTCTATGTTGCCTGTCTTGTATAAGGAGCTTGTGTTTGAAACCCAGGCTGTAATTGACGATGGCTTAAATGAGGAGCATAGGCTTCTCACAATGCGTGCAAGACCGAAGATACTGGTTGCGCATTCATTTGAACAGGCAATGCACTACTTTAAAACATTCAAGCCGAATATTCTCGGTGTTATCTCCGATGCTCGATATCCGCGGGACGGTGAACTGGATGGTCGAGCCGGAGTTGATCTCTTACATCATATCAAGCAAGAACGATTTGATATTCCAATGTTACTTGCCAGTTCAGAGCCACATAATGGTGAATTGGCTGTGAATATCCCGGCGTTGTTTGCTGATAAAAATAGTTCCGATCTGCACGACGACATAAGATCATTTCTCCTAAACCATCTTGGTTTTGGAAACTTTATCTTTAAGACTTCAGATGGGAGTGTGCTTGGACAGGCAAATGATCTTTATGACCTTGAAATTAAGCTCGGCGAGATCCCATTAGAGTCTTTTCTATATCATAGCAGAAATAATGATTTTTCAAGATGGCTCTATTCTCTGGCCGAAGTTGAACTAGCGGCAAATGTTAGAGCGTTGTGTGATGAGGATTTTGACAGCCCCGAACTGCATCGGCAGCATCTGGTGAAAATGATCAAAACCCAGAGAATGGTGCGACAGAAGGGCGTTATCGTAAATTTTGATAAAGATAGATTTGATCCGGATACTGAGTTTTTAAAAATTGGGAATGGCTCCCTTGGAGGGAAGGCGCGGGGGTTGGCCTTTTTTTCCGCTATGTTGCAGCGTAATTCCGACCTTTTTAAACAATTTGACAATGTTGAAGTCTCAGTCCCGCAAACATTTGTGCTAACAACAGAGAGCTTTGATTCGTTCATAGAATACAATTCACTGGAAGAGTTGGTAAAAAAAGATTTACCCGATGAGGTTGTCAGTGACTATTTCAGTCGTTCTGAGTTTCCTGAGGCAATTGTTTCTGAATTAACAGTTTTTCTGAAAAGTATCGGTTATCCACTTGCCGTACGCTCATCAAGTCTGCTGGAGGATGCCCAGTTTAAATCATATGCAGGACTGTATCACACGTGCATAGTGGCCAATGATCATCCTGATATTGAATGTCGTCTGAGTCAGCTTCTCCATGCAATTAAAATGGTATATGCCTCTACCTATTATCGGGCGCCAAAATCGTTTACGCAGCGTGTAGGAAACAAAACTGAAAATGAAAAAATGGCGGTAATCATTCAGCATGCGATAGGAAGCCGTCATGGTCGGTTTTATTATCCTGCCGTTTCCGGGGTGGCTCAATCACTTAATTATTATCCGTTCTCTCATGTGAAGACCGATGACGGGATTGCAAATATTGCCGTCGGTTTTGGAAAAGCAGTAATGGAGGGAGAGAATACCTTACGTTTTTCCCCCCGTCACCCCGAGGTGTTGCCGCAACGATCCAGTGTTGATGATATTTTAAAAGGCACACAGCGCCAATATTATGCTTTGAGAATGGGGGATAGCACCTGTGAGAAGGAGATAACTGATAGTACGTCTTTGGAAAAAAGAGATGTTAGTGGTGGGTTAGAAGAATATCCTTTTCAACTTCTGTCAAGCGTATACGATCCCGTCGAACATAAGATACGAGACATTTCCACCATTGCTGGACATAAGATTGTTACTTTCGCTCCGCTTTTAAAACACAGGATGATTCCCTTCCCTGAAATAGTTGATACTCTGCTATCTCTAGGTAAGATAAAACTTGGCTGTCCGGTAGAAATCGAATTTGCGGTTGATTTTGGGACAAATGCCAACTCGAAAGCGCTATTTTCAGTTCTTCAGATTCGACCGATGAGTGCCAGAGAAGAAATGCTAGAGGTTGAAATCACAGAATATGATTTTGCACAGGCATTCTGTGTTTCTGAAAACGGGTTGGGAAATACCATTAATTCGGAAATAACCGATATAATTTATGTAAAGCCGGAGTCATTTGAACCAGCCAAAAACAAACAGATCGCCTTGGAAATCAGTAAGATTAACTCTACACTGTTGCACGAAGGGCGCAAATATATTCTTTTTGGTCCGGGCAGGTGGGGGTCTGCTGACCACTGGCTTGGCATTCCGGTAAGCTGGGAAGACATTTCCAGTGTTGGGGCTATTGTAGAAACTGTTCATGAAAAGATCCATGCCGAACCGTCTCAGGGGTCGCATTTCTTTCATAATATTACAACATTAGGTGTAAGTTACCTCAACGTGAATGATGGTTTGAATGATCGTTTGGATTGGAACTGGTTGGAGTGTATTCCAGTTATTCAGGAAACTGAGTATATTGTTCATGTGAGAACCTCGAAACCCCTAACAGTGAAAGTAGACGGACGTAGCAGAACAGCGGTTATTCTAGGAGAATTTTGAGAAAAAACTTAATTAGGCAGTGTTGGAGATGTTTGAGGGCACAAACACAGGAAAATTTCAATCTAATTAAAGTCTGTCTGCATACCAACTAGCATAGAATTGGGCTCATCCTTAGCATACAAGACAAACATAACAACACGAGTTTATGAAATCAAATGAATGTATTAAATCTTTCTGCAATTGAGTTAGTTAGGATTCTTGTGAGGTCTGAAGTTCATCCCTAGGTATTAATATTGCCACACCGAAGATCTGAATTTCTTGCCAATTCTCCAACTGAATATATAGACTGTGAGGTTACTGCATCAGGCATGA
>JAOZLO010000549.1 GCA_029934775.1 Desulfocapsaceae bacterium | reverse complement strand
TGCCAATACCCCGGAGCTTAAAGATCTGGTCAAGCGTATTCAGGCTGTCAAATAAATAAACAGATTGGCCCGGAAGTAATGGCATGGTGCCGCCGGGCCAAACCTTATCGAGATATTTATGCTTACCTATATGACAGCATTCAACCGGATGATTGCCAGGGTATGTCTCTGGTTCAGTGCCTTCGGACTGGTGCTGATGACCGCTATCATCGGATGGCAGGTCTATGCCCGGTATATTCTTAACGATACGCCCCGATGGTCAGAAAGGTTCTGTCTGTTATTGATGCTGTACTTTATCCTCTTTGCTGCAGCAGCTGGAATCCGGGATAAATCCCACATCGGTCTGGTTATCTTCAGGGACAGCCTGCCACCTCAGCCCAGAAAAATAGTAATAATCGTAACGCACCTTATTGTATTAGCCTTCGGAGCGGGAATGGTCTGGTTCGGAATGGATATGGTAATGTCGACATGGACTCACGTCATCCCAACTCTTGGAATACCGACGGGACTCAGCTATCTTCCTTTCCCATTGTCCGGTGGCCTATTTGTTCTTTTTTCCCTGGAGCATATCCTTTCGACACTTTTTAACAGGGCGGAATCGTAATATGGAGCTCATCGTTCTTTTTGGCACCTTTATATTTCTTTTATTGCTGGGCGTTCCCATCGCTGTCACTCTGGGGGGTTCTGCAATGGCCACTGTTGTGTATATGGATATCCCGCCGATGATCGTATTTCAACGCATGGCCTCCGGGATGAATGTTTTCTCACTTATGGCTATACCGTTTTTTATCTATGCGGGTGAGTTGATGCAGCACGGGGGAATATCGGAAAGACTGGTGAAACTGGCGAATGCCATGATCGGCCATATCCGAGGGGGCCTGGGGTTGGTCAACGTATTATCATCTATGCTGTTTGGAGGGATATCCGGTTCAGCCGTGGCTGATGTCTCCGCCCTGGGATCGACATTAATCCCAATGATGAAAGAGAAGGGTTATGACCCCGACTATGCCGTTAACGTGACTGTGACATCTGCAACAATCGGCTTGATTGTACCGCCGAGCCATAACATGATTATCTACTCGATAGCCGCTGGTGGAACGGTTTCTGTTTCTGCTCTCTTTATGGCTGGGTTCATTCCCGGAATATTGTCGGGGTTGTCGCTGATGGTTGCCACCTATCTTGTAGCCATCAAGCGTGGCTATCCACGTGAAACCTTCCCTGGATTTAAAACCCTTATTTTGCTTTTCGCTCACGCACTACCGGGGCTTATGACAGCAATTATTATTATTGGTGGAGTTTTATCCGGGATATTCACAGCTACAGAATCAGCTGCAATTGCCGTCATATATGCTTTATTCGTGACCGGTTTTTTTTACCGCTCCCTGAAATGGAAAAATTTCGTTGCAGCCACACTCGGTGCCGTCAAGACAACAGCTATGGTGCTGTTGATCATTGGAACAGCAGCCTCTTTTGCCTGGCTCCTGGCGCTGAATCAGGTTCCCGACAGGTTGTTCATGTTGCTACAGACCATCTCAGACAATCCTCTTGTCATAATGCTCATGGTCAATGTCATACTGCTGTTCCTGGGAACATTCATGGACATGTCACCGCTTATCATTATTTGTACGCCGATTTTCCTTCCAGTCATGACTCAGCTTGGGATGGATCCGGTCCAATTCGGTATTGTCTTAATGGTCAATCTTGGGATTGGTCTGGTGACCCCACCGGTGGGATCCGTACTCTTTGTAGGCTGTGCAGTTGGCAACGTAAAGATGGAAGATACGACCAGGACGATCTGGCCGTTTTACCTGGTGATGGTGATTACCTTGTTGCTGGTGACCTATATTCCTGCCATAAGTATGTTTGTTCCTAATATCCTGATAAATTAGCTGTGAGAATTCTCTGCTGCTGCAAAATCACTTTTCCAATGGTGCAGAAAAAACATCCATTATCTTGATAACCTTCAAAGCATCCAGCGTTGAACAAGGATTTTGATCCAACCCCATGAAATACCGATTTACCTTTTCTACCATTGGCTGCTGGACATGATCTGGAGTTGGAAATGTATAAGCCTGCACACCGTCTTTTGAGGTAAAAAGAATTTCATTACCAAAAAAAGAACAGGATATCAGCCCTTCATTACCAATTATCACGAATGAATCTCTTTCAGCTGTTTCACTTACAGTGAATCCCCAGTTGCCTACAAAAACTGCGCCGCTTTCAAATACCATGGTACCGTGAACAAAATCATCTACCTGTCCATTTTCCTGCTGTTTCAATGAAAAGCCATTAACCATAGTTGGATCTCCAAAAAAATGAAGCACCAGGTCTATCATATGAGGAGCAAGGTCATGGAACAAACCACCTCCTGATATCTCAGATTTCAAGCGCCAGCTGCCTTCCACATCTGCAACAAGGGATGCTTTAGTAGACTGAAGAATCTGAACCTCTATCAACCTGGGTATCCCAACAGCCCCGGACTGCAGTAATTCACCAACTTTTTTAAATAAAGGAAGCGCTCTTCTGTAATGGGCTACCACAACCTTCCTGTTTGTCTGTTTTTCTTTCTCGATGATTTTTATACACTCGTCTGCATTCACCCCCATTGGTTTTTCAAGATAGACCATTTTCCCGGCATCAAGAACTGTCATGGTATGTTCAATATGAAATTTAGGTGGGGTGGAAATATATACAGCATCAATTTCTTTGTCTGCCAGGAGATCATCAATTG
>JAOZLO010000548.1 GCA_029934775.1 Desulfocapsaceae bacterium | reverse complement strand
GATGAAATGCCCCCATTGCGAAGGTAAAATTCAGGTTTACAGGAATCCTGTGCCGACAGTTGATATCATCATCGAGATAGAAGATAAAATTGTCCTGATTGAACGAAAAAACCCGCCCTTTGGCTGGGCCCTGCCCGGTGGTTTTGTTGACTATGGTGAATCTTTTGAGACCGCTGCACTGAGAGAGGCAAAGGAGGAAACCGGGCTGGAAGTAAACAGCTTGAGTCAATTTCATACCTACTCAGACCCATCCCGGGACAAACGACTGCACACTGCTTCAACAGTATTCACAGGCAAAGCCGACGGACAACCCGTTGCAGGAGATGATGCCAGGCGGGCAGCACTCTTTACACAGCAGAGTCTGCCGAAGCTGGTATTTGATCATGCCCGGATCATTACAGATTACTTTAAGGCTAAAGGTGTGAAGCTAGAGAATGGTTTTTAACAACCAGAAACTAAAAAGACCCATACCTATGGATCCGTAGATCATGACTCAGGGAGTACAGTCACTGCCAAATTTCTTAGCGATAAAGCCAAAGGTTGCCAGACCGACAAGCCCCGCCCCCACCATTATTATAATTTCTCTCATTTCCACTACCCCATAAAATGGTATATGGCTAAGTAAAAAACTCTATATGCAAGGCACTAAAATTTTATATTATTTCGGCGTACTAAGGTACATCGTAATGATAGAAAATTTTCAGTAACGAAGCAGATAGAGAGTTTTTACGACGCCATCATTTCTTACTATCCCCTGATCCGTATCCCCGGCATCTTCCGCAAACGAATCGACTGTGGTGTTACTTCGACAAGCTCATCATCATTTATATAGGCGATGCAGTCTTCCAGTGTCATGGCAACAGGAGGCGTTAAAATTACTGCCTCGTCTGAACCTGAAGCTCGCATATTTGTCAGTTTTTTCCCTTTTGCCGGATTGACAACCAGATCAGCTGCCCTGCAGTGCTCACCGACAATCTGCCCCTGATACAGAGGCGCCCCGGGGTGGACAAAAAGTTTTCCCCGGTCCTGCAAATTAAATAATGCATAAGCCACCGCAGTACAAGGCTCCTTGACGACAAGCACTCCATTTACCCTGTTAATGATCTCTCCCGCATATGGCCCATATTCTGAAAATACATATGCCATCATTCCCATCCCCTTTGTGTCCGTCATAAACTCAGAACGATAGCCTAACAGACCACGAGTGGGAATATTAAAAACCATACGAACCATACCGTTTTCAGTCCCCATCTCCTCGAGTTGGCCTTTCAGTTTGCCAAGTTTTTCAATAACGGCCCCCTGGAACTTCTCATCGACATCGACTGTCAACTTTTCATAGGGCTCAAGAGTCTGATTATTTTTTTCCTTGAGAATGACTCGAGGCCTGGTCACTTGAAATTCGTATCCCTCTCTTCGCATTTTTTCTATCAGGATCGACAGGTGAAGCTCACCTCGCCCGGAAACCTTAAAACCGACAGCTTCTGTCAGCTTTTCATAATGCAGGGCCACATCAGCAAGAATCTCTCGCTGCAGTCTTTCACCAATATGCCGGGAGGTGACATACTTTCCCTCTTTACCGGCAAAGGGTGAGTCGTTGGGAACAAAATTCATTGAGATAGTAGGTGGATCAATATCGATCAAAGGTAGAGGTCTTGGATTTTCCTGATCAGTAAAAGTCACTCCCACCATCACATCTTCCATTCCGGCGACAGCCACTATCTGGCCCACTCCGGCAGAGTCTACCGCCACCTTACCATCGGATTCAAAACGAAAAATTTTTGATATCCTTACAGGTTTGATTGAACCATCTCGCCTGGCAACCGCGATAGGCTGATTAATCTGCATGGTACCATTAACCACCTTGCCAATACCGAGTCTTCCCAGATAGGGCGAGTAATCTATAGTACCAACCTGCATCTGCAACGGTTCATCAGGGGATCCGCTGGGGGCTGGCGTATGGTCTATAATCATCTGTGAAACATGATGCATGCTCCCTCCATCTTCCACAGGATCCTTCGGGTCAAGGAGAGAGAACCCCTCTTTAGCAGAAGTATAAACCACGGGAAAATCAAGAATGTCGTCAGGAGCGTTAAGCTTAACAAAAAGATCAAAAACCTGGTCTACCACCCAGTCACAGCGAGCCGCCGGCTTATCGATTTTATTGATAACAACAATAACAGGAAGGTTATTTTCAAGAGCCTTTTTGAGGACAAAATAGGTCTGGGGCATCGGGCCTTCCTGAGCATCAACCAGCAACAGGGCTCCATCCGCCATACGCAATACCCGTTCAACCTGTCCACCAAAATCAGCATGGCCAGGGGTATCAATAATGTTAATTAAATAATCCTGAAACTGATACGAACCGTTTTTCGCTGTGATGGTTATTCCCCGCTCACGCTCTAAATCCATTGAGTCCATTAGCCGTTCAGAAACTTTTTCATTCTCACGAAACATACCTGAATGTCTAAACAGCTGATCAACGAGTGTTGTCTTTCCATGGTCAACGTGGGCAATAATTGCCACGTTTCGAATTTTATCCTGTTCCATCATTATCCTCTGAGATCCCAATTACGTGTGGGCTGAATCTATACTATGCTACTGCCGACTTGGGATGTAAGGCGGGGGTAACTGTATTTTGCTGGCAAACGAAAAAACACTCTCTCTGCTAAACCAACTTGTGAACCCGTCAGTATAACACATGCTTCTGCTTTGCACAATACTGCAAAAATTCAG
>JAOZLO010000547.1 GCA_029934775.1 Desulfocapsaceae bacterium | reverse complement strand
ATTCCTCGAATGTGAAGTTTTTTACTTAGCCATCGGGAATTTTAAGTTTTTACGAGATTGTTGTAAATGAGAAGGCAATTTTTCAGAGTGGTCTCGACTACGAAGATGGTATAATTAATGGCAAAGATAGGCAGAAATGAGAAATGTCCGTGTCGCAGCGGCAAAAAATATAAGCACTGCTGCGCGGGTCTGGCCCAGGTTACACAACCTCAGATGTCGCCTGAACAGAAGCTGAAAGCAACCTTGATGAATAGTGTCAGGGACATCCAGAAACAGGCGATGGAGAAAAAAGAAGCTAACAGTGAACTGGGTGTATTTTTCTTTTATTCAACCAGGGGGGGGGATGCCTGGGTACTTGAGATGACAGGGTGTGATTGTGTTCAGGTGGCCAGAAACGGAGAAATTCTAGAGCCGTCCATAGATGAAAATTCAGAAACTATTGAAGTTAACTGGAGTCATATGTTTGATTTCAGGAATAAGCAGCTTGAGTTTACTGCCTATGCAGATAAGCATGTTCGGCTGTTGCCTGATGCTCCCAGTCAGGAAATCAGCGCTGCTATTCGTCGAATCAGGAAAAAATTCTCCAGGGAACAACTCAGCAAAGTGCATCTGCCCAACCCGTAATTTTCTTCCAAAATATGAAAAAACTACCAACATGGATTATTCATCTGGCTCCTGTGACTGGTATTATGGGAACTATTTTTTTTCTTTCCCACCAGCCTGGAGACAGTTTGTACATGCCGCCAATACTCTGGTTCGATAAAATAGCACACATGGCAATATACGCCGTGCTGGCTGCCACTGTCCTTTATATGTTTCATTCACGATTAAAGGGTAAAAGGGCGGTGTCAATCAGCTTGATGACGATGGGCATCTGCATACTTTACGGTATAGGGGATGAATTTCATCAATCCTTTGTTCCGGGGCGTTTCGTCAGTTTTTTTGATGTAGTGGCTGATACTGTGGGGGCAGCCGTTGTATGTGCTGCATGGCTTCTATGGAGGCGGAGGGAGGGCGCAGACGTTATAGTACGCCCCCTGAACTCCCTGAACTGATGTGTTTAGTACCTTATCCCCTTCGACCGTGTAGGTGCGACTGTACTCTTTTTTCCCGTTTCTCAGGGGGCTGTCGGTTTTATAACCGTCGTTTGAGAATCTTTGCCATATCCTTGGCAAAATAAGTAATTATAATATCTGCTCCCGCCCGTTTTATTGAGAGGAGAGTCTCTTCCATTACCCTGTCACCATCAATCCATCCTTTTTCTGCTGCGGCCTTAATCATGGCATATTCACCACTTACATGATAGGCCGCTATGGGCAGATCGAATTCGTCTCGTAACTTTGTGATAATATCCAGGTAGGCAACTGCAGGTTTTACCATCAGGATATCAGCTCCTTCGTCAACATCGAGAGTAGCTTCCCTGAGAGCTTCTCTGCTGTTGGCTGGATCCATCTGGTAACTTCGCCGGTCACCAAACTGTGGGGCACAGTCTGCAGCCTCTCTGAATGGTCCATAGAAGGCTGAAGCATATTTGACGGAATAGGCCATGATCGGTATTGATTCAAAATTATTTTCGTCCAGTGTGGCCCTGATTTCTGCTACTCTTCCATCCATCATATCAGAAGGGGCAATCATATCAACGCCTGCCTGTGCATGGGAAAGGGCAGTTCTGGCCAGTATTTCGAGAGTGGCATCATTGTCTACCTCTTTATTGATAATGCAGCCACAATGCCCATGATCGGTATATTCACAGAGGCAGACATCTGTAATTACAAGGAGTTTCGGGGCACTTCTTTTTAATTCTCTGATGGCGGTCTGGATTATGCCATCTTTTTTGTGAGCTCCTGAGCCCATGGCGTCTTTTTTTTCGGGTAAACCGAAAAGAATTACACTGTTTACGCCAAGCTCCAGACATTCTTCGGCTTCTTTTTTCAGTTGATCTACACTCACACGAAAAACTCCCGGCATAGAAGTTATTTCCTCTCTTTTATTTTTTCCGGGCACAATAAAAAGGGGATAGACGAGTTGAGCCGGGGATAACCGGGTCTCCTGGATCAGGGCACGAAAAACTTCATTTTTGCGAAGGCGGCGAGGCCTGTAGTCTGGGAAAAGCATAGTAACTCCTTGAGTGCTTATCCATAAATGACTCATTCATGGATATTAATTAATTATTTTAAAAAATTTTAATATATTACTCCTGAAACTCTGTAATAAAAAACAGCAGATAAGCGTAGACTTCGGATAAGCGTAGACTTCGGATAGACAAATTTATGTTGAAATTATGTGGTTACAGATATCATCTATGTATTTATACCCCTTTGCGGGGTATCAGGATACTGTTATTTCTCCATGTTTATGAGCGGTAGTTCAATTATAAAAACAGACCCGTACGGCTTATTATCCTGGACACGGATATAACCATTGTGATCTGAAATTATCGTAGAAACTATTGCCAGTCCAAGGCCTGTCCCTGTCTTTTTTGTTGAAAAATAAGGTTCGAAGAGCTTCAATTTGTTCGGTTTGGATATTCCTGGACCGTTGTCGTATACCTTTATAAAAACATTTTCCATCTCCTCATCAGGAGACAGTTCAATGTTTATTGTACCGCCATCGGGCAAAACTGCAACTCCATTGTCAATGAGATTAATAAGGCATCTTTTAATCTGTTCCCTGTCAAAACTGAAGAGAGGAATGGGTTCAGTTGCAGTGCAGCTGAAGTTAATATGTTTGTGTGCT
>JAOZLO010000546.1 GCA_029934775.1 Desulfocapsaceae bacterium | reverse complement strand
AAGACATTGTACCTTTTATCTCCGAATTTGTTAAGGAATTAGATAGTGCTATTTCCTATGACCGCAAATGTCCGTTGGCCTGAGTTTTGCAGTGCCCCTTAAATAGGGTGAATATTTTGCTCGGCAAGTCAGGCAGGAGGATTATTTTTTTAACTTCTTCAGAGTTCTTTTTCAGATTGTCTTGGGCTTTTTTTATGTGCTCCCGTACCAACCTATCGTCAATCTGTGAGAATCTTTCCGACAATGTTGCACATCCATTGAGGATGATATCCATATACTTATCATTCTCAAGATTTCTTACTAAAGGTGTATCCGCAAGAACAGTTTTCAACATCTTGTTCAATGACGCAGTTCCGCTCTTTTTCCGACCGAGGCGTTTCATAAGCCGGAAAAATCGTTCCAGAAGATTATTCGTCCGTTGAGGCAAGATGAAAACTGGCCCTTTGGCCGTATTCACGACAAGCGGATCTGCAAAAAGCTTACTCCAATATTTATCTATTTGCGCGATCATTTTTACATACGTCTTTTTTCTTTCCTTGTCACTCAGCACCCAACCCCTGAACTCGATCACCTCTTTTTCAATAGTTTTTAGGCATGTCTCATCTCCCTCGTCATTTAAGCCGTTTTTTCCTTCCGGCAATGCTATGCGAAGGGCATTTCGAAGCTTGTCGAAAACCTTCACCTTGGCCTCCATGCTTGCGACAGCATCTATTAATTCCTTGTCTTGTATTACTTCGTCAAGAAACTGCCATACCCGCAAAAATGGTGCATTATCCTTGGCCTTATTGCGCAGATGAATATCTCTAATGCTCCCCAAGAGCTGATGAATTTCTTTCAGTCTAAGATAAAAATCTAAGTGCATTCTATCGAAAGGAAACCCATACCCCTGTGATTGGTGAGACGACTCAAAAGCCCAGTTTATAAGTAAATATGTCGCTGCTGTTGGTATGCGACTAAGGCTGTCTGAAGTAAAAGTACCCTCTTCTAAGGCTTGTCTGAACTTGATTATTGTTTCTTCGTCTTCACCAATTTTATTTTTAAGGTAACTTGCCCTTCGCCGGAGTGAACTACGAACCTTAAATTTTTTCAAACGCTTCATAATTATTTGATAATCGTGCAACAGCAAGTCCTTGCCAATATCCCTAAGAAAATGAAAATGACAGATAAAATCCGCTATGCCAGGGAACACTATCGCTACAGCCGCTAAAATTGCCACCCCCATGTCATGAACCAGCGCAATGGGCGTACCGTACTGATTTTTTAATCTGCGAAAAAAAGGAATAAGTTCCTCTTTCTTTTCGGAAGGAGTTTTGATTGCACCCAGTACTATTTCCGAAATTCCATCAAGACCACAGAACAGGTGCGGACTGTCACCCTCGCAAGTGCCGTCCACATGAAGGATGTATCCACCTCTCTTCTCCATTGAATGCCGCAATTTGTCAGTACTCTCCTGGTGGGCAATGGCCAAATATGTAATGAACTTCTGACCGAGATAGCTGACTTCTCGTTCGGAAATAGCAATATTCTTTGATGCTAATTTTTTCATGATTTCTCGATTGTTACGAGAATGAAGAAAGAGAGCCTTCCCAACATATTCGATGACATCAAAACCAAAGGTACAATAGGCGGGAACGAGATTTCGTAAATCTTTTGAAAAATATACCGACTTATCCTGAGGACATTCTAATATCGTTTCCTTGACACAAAACGCTCCGATATCCATTGTGACCACCGTTCTCTCTTGGGTTTTCCGGACATTTAATATTGCACGGCAGTCCGGGCAATATTCGACTTCCGGGTAAAAAGGAAGTGTCGGTATTTGTGGGAACAAAGAGTCTGCACTGACATTTGAAAGTAATATATCTATATATGCCCTGAGCAGATTCAGTGCCTTCCCGCCGGGGTTTTTTTTTGAAGACCATGTTTTTCCAGAAATCTTTTAATACTCTCTGTTGAGATCTTGTTTTTCTGAACATCAGGTAGCGCTATAAGTTTTTCAACCGTGAAGGCCTGGTGTTTGATCAATGCAACTAAAATGACAATCGTCTCTGACTCAGTAAGTGGTTTTACAACTCGATCAACAGGAATAACTCGATTCTTCACTTGACGTTCATGTTGCACTGCATCGTCGGAAAAATAGACAAAGACTCCTTGCATCTTCTCCCTGCGTATTCCCGGTATATTTTTAAAGTGGTGCAGAAATGATCGATAGGGAAGGCAAAGTAACAGGCTTAGTTGCTCTCCAGACAACCCAGTGTCAGATTTTCGGACAAGATAAACTACGGTCTTTCTCAAATTACCGTGCATTGAGAAGAAAGTATTTTGATACTGCCATATTCCATTTTTATTGAAGCAAGGCACTTGTGGCAGGGTATAAAACCGACCGTTTTGATTATAGCTTGTGTAAGATTGCCACTGCTTGATTTTCACACGTGCACTTGGAATAGAGCATTGTAAAAACAAGCAAAGTTGAGCAACAGTGAAAACCTGAGTTTTGCTGAAATAGACTTTGGCTTTTTCTATTTTTTCAACTGGAATGCGATTCATATCTCACCTCTATTAAGTATACGCTATTAAGTGACATAATAGCGTATACTTAATATAAATGGAACAAAATAATCTCTTTTTTACGGGGAAATAGCCAAATCTAACCTAATGTATGGAAATCTGGAAAGCGTATAGTTGATAAGGAGGAAACTAGCCGAGATGACAACTAGTAATTACAATGTGTTATGTGAC
>JAOZLO010000545.1 GCA_029934775.1 Desulfocapsaceae bacterium | reverse complement strand
GGGGACACCATTTACGCAGAATCTGAAATCCTTGAAAAAAGGGAGTCCAAATCACGTCCAAATACGGGTATCGTCTCTTTTGAAACAAGGGCTTACAACCAGGATAACGATCTGATCATGTCGTACACCCGTACTTTTTTAGCTAAACGTGAGGGATACGACGAGGGAAAGCTGCCCGAATTCGGAACCAGCTGTCAGGTTTAAATGTAAGGACACTCTTGGAGTCTGCAGCCTTGGGTATAAATTGATGATTGGATGGGTTTGATACATACCCAGCAATTTGACATGGAGAGAGCGGATGACACATATGAGACGCAGCATTCTTTTTGTTCCGGCTGACAAACCGGAAAGGATTGAAAAAGCAGCCACTCTTTCGACTGATGTGGTGGTGATTGAACTTGAAGACGGAGTTTCTCCGGAAAATAAAGATTTTGCCCGCATGGAAGCAGGCCGGATGATTGAACAGGTTGATTTTGGTAACAGAGAAGTCGCCCTCAGGGTAAACCGAATTTCAACCCTTCACGGGCTTGAGGATTTGACAGCCATTGCAAAATGGAGGAAAAAGCCGGACCTGGTCTTATTGCCAAAGGTGGAATCTGCTGGAGAAGTCCGAATTTATGACGATCTTATGTCCCAGATGAAAGCAGATCCTGAATTTATGGTCATGATTGAGTCGAGCCGTGGGATATTGAACATCGCTGAGATCACTACTGCCAGCCCCAGAGTATCCTGTCTAGCCCTTGGAGCTGCTGATCTTTCCGCTGAACTTGGATCGTGTATGTCTTGGGATGCTGTGTTCGCCCACAGATCCGCAATGATTTTAGCCTGCGCTCTTGTTGGTATGATGCCGATTGACTCCCCCTATTTAAACATCAAGGATGAAGATGGTCTTTCAAAGGAATGCAGAAAAGTACGAGAGATGGGATATATTGGCAAGCTATGTATTCATCCTTCCCAACTTACGCCTGTGAATCGAGCCTTTACGCCTTCCGCTGAAGAAGTTGCCCGTAGCCGCAAGATAGTTAAAGCGGCCAAAACCCAGGGGACCGGCGCCCTTGTACTGGATGGTAAGATGGTGGATATGCCTGTAATAAAAAGCGCCCAGCGCATTGTTGAAACCGCGGAACGGCTGGACATGGATTAAATCTGGGAGTTGGTACACCTTACTCTATCACTTGATTTTTTAAATTTGATTTCGTTGTAGAAAACCACCCTCTCTGAGGGTGGTCAGAGTTCAATGGCTTTGTCTATTGAACAGACTTCTATAACAAATCGGTTTAAATTTTCTGTGATGTCTAATAGGAAACAACTACAACAGAAATGAATTGAACTGTTGAATTTCCATGTACTGTACCAGGTTTAAAATAGTGGGAATTAAGTGCTGGTTATCCAACTATTTTTAAAAACAAGAGACAGTTGTTCATAACAACCAACACCAATAGAATCTGTGAGAAAAAGGTATTCTTATCCCCTTTTAGGGGTAAACTCAAGGTCCCCCGTTCAGCGGGTGGATCTTTACAATCCATTAGTTTTTACGGGGTAGGCCGATTCATGCCTACGGCCAGTCTTACAAATTTAAATAAAGGAGGGGATGCGGTAAAACGGTAAAACGACAACACGTACATTAATCATTCCAATTCTAATTCAATTTATTTAGGAGATCGATATGAAAGGATTTGTTGCTTCGATTACAATTCTGTTCGGTTTTGTACTTTTTATGGGCGTAGTACCAACATCCGTAAAAGCTGAGACAAAAGCTGAGACATTTGTAACCATTGGAACCGGAGGTGTCACCGGGGTTTACTATCCAACAGGTGGATCTATTTGCCGCCTAGTAAATAAAAGCAGGAAAACCCATGGGGTTCGTTGCTCCGTTGAAAGCACAGGTGGCTCAATCTATAACCTCAATGCAATCGCTTCAGGTGATCTCGATATGGGTGTTGCCCAATCCGACTGGCAGTACCACGCCTATCATGGTACCAGCAAGTTTGCTAAAAGTGGTTCGAACAAAGACCTTAGGGCAGTTTTTTCGGTACATCCCGAACCTTTTACCGTTGTAGCCCGGACTGATTCCGGTATCAAAAATTTCCAAGACCTCAAGGGTAAACGAGTTAACGTTGGAAACCCCGGGGGTGGTCACACTGCCACTATGGGAATTGTGATGAATGCGCTAGGATGGACTAAAGACGATTTTAAACTGGCATCTGAGCTGAAGTCCGCCGAGCAGTCCAGGGCTCTGTGCGATAACAAAATCGATGCCATTGTGTTCACAGTGGGACATCCTAGCGGTTCCATCAAAGAAGCGACCACTTCATGCGACTCTGTGCTAGTAAATGTCACTGGTCCGGAGATCGACAACCTAATTCGCGAAAACGACTACTATCGAACAGCCACGATTCCAGGTGGCATGTATAGAGGGACCGATACTGACACCAAAACCTTTGGTGTCGGTGCAACTTTTGTGACTTCCTCCAAGGTTCCTGATGAGGTTATCTACAATGTCGTTAAGGCTGTCTTCGAGAACTTTGACGAGTTCAAAAAGCTTCACCCGGCGTTTGCTCATCTGGACCCAAAGCAAATGATCAAAGATGGTCTTTCTGCTCCTCTGCACGACGGTGCTGTCAAGTACTACAAAGAAGCAGGTATGATGTAATTTTGCTGATGCCATGCTGAAAAAGTGCACCGTTGCGGCGGTGCACTTTTTTTTCCTGCCCAACATTTATTCATCCCATTAAAGGGTTTTTGA
>JAOZLO010000544.1 GCA_029934775.1 Desulfocapsaceae bacterium | reverse complement strand
AAAAAATATCTGATACATCTACCACTACTTACTCCCCGGTACTATCTTTTATGAAATATCAGGCGTAACCGATTACATCTTCATAAACCGCAATATCAATACCTAACTGCAGAGCCGCTGCCCGCCATTTTACCTTATCGTCAATATTAAATATAATATTGTCATCAGCAGGCACAGTCAGCCACCCATTTGCCACAAGCTCATTCTCTAGCTGTCCTGGACCCCATCCGGTATATCCAAGAATAAACAGATAATGCTCAGGCCCTCTCGCTTTCGCTATATCTTCCAACACCTTTGTTTCTCTTGTTAAAGAAACAGTTTGACTGACCTCAAGTTTGTGTTCGGTAACATAATCAGACATAAAAAGGATAAATGCTGATTCCAGCTCGACAGGACCCCCTATATAAACGGGCGGCAGCTCAACATCAGGGACAGGCAGATTCCCTCCCTTGAGTATTTCCGGCAGAGTGAATACTCCATGAGGCCGATTTATTGCCACCCCCATCGCCCCTTCACTGCTATGGGCACAGATATAAATCACATGCTCCTCGAACCGTGGATCCGGCATTTGAGGAGTCGAAATAAGAAAAGTACCCACCAATGAGTCTATTGAAGAAGCTGCATGGTCTTCCATGTTAAAAAACTCCGCTTGAAATTTATCTTCCCTGCACTTCTATTTTATCAAACTCCAGGTCTACTCGTCAAGGGCCTCTCCAACAACTCAAGTCACTAGTCTCTGCCAATAACTATTTATCAATCACATTGATAATGACAAATCCGGTTTTATAACCTACTGTTAGTAGTATGATGAAAAACAATGCGTGCTGGCCCCACCCAGTTTAAGTAACTATCATGCAAACGACAGGAGAATGAGTAAATGGATCAGTATGCAATGCATCCCCCCGGAGATAAAATGAAAAAAGCCATTAAGGAATTCTCGGAGCTGTTACTCGAATCCCCGGGAAAAAATCGATGGCAGTTACTTCAGCAGGTCGAACTCAAATATGATCTGTCTCCACAGGAATGTGAATTTCTTAACAACCATTTCAGTCAGGAAAATTCATGATTCCCGAAACCGGCAGTTCTAATCAGGATGAAAAAAGTTATAGACTCACGATATTGCCCGGAATCAATTACAAACAGTGCGATCACCGGTAGCCTCTAAAAGCTCACGATAATATGCTTCTGTCTGTTCACACATAGCCTGGGCTGTAAAATTCTTTATTACCCGCGCTTTTCCTTTTTCCCCCATACGATCCAACTCGTCCTTTTCAATTGCCAAAGCTGTCTTAATGGCTTTGGCTAATTGTTTTTCATCTGACGGTGTAACTAACCATCCATTTTCGCCATCTACTACAGTTTCAAGACTGCCGCCATGAGCTGTTGCAATAACAGGTTTTCCCATTGCCATTGCTTCAACAGTTGTTCTGCCGAAGGCTTCCGGCTCCAGAGAAGATGTGGATAAAACAATATCGGCCAGCATAAAAGCTGCCGGCATATCACTGCAATGCCCTACAAGACGTGCTGTTCCAGTTAAAGCATTTTTTTCTATAAGTTCTTCGAGTTCAGCTGTATACCCGGGATTATCCAAAGTATCCCCAACAAGAACAGCAACTAAATCAGATTTATTAACAAGGAGCAGGCTTTTTAGAAATAACTCCTGCCCCTTCCACTCTGTCAATCGTCCGGGTAACATAAGAACTTTTCTTCCCTCATCAAGTTCCCATATTTTTGCTAGCTCTTGCTTTCGAGATGATTCAATCTTTTCGGAATCAAAATAATCGGTATCAACACCCCTAAAAATTAGTTTAATAGTAGTTTTTCGACCATAATTTTCGATAATATGTTTTTTAATGCTCTTTGAAATGGCAATAACACCCTCTCCTTTTGCCATTATTGCACTGTATGCGTTAACAGAATAAAAACCATGAAAAGTCGTTATAAGTACCGGCCGATGTTTTCTGGGGATACTTTTCCAGGCAATATATCCTATCCATGCGGGCATCCTTGAACGAAGATGAAGAATATCCACCTTCTCTTTTTTCATGAGCCGCCTGAGTGGCAAAATATGCAAGAGAGCAATCGGGCTTTTCGAGCCAATATTTTTTTCAATGTGCTCACTCCCCTCCTTCTCCAGTTGATCAACAAGTCTGCCACCTGCAGACACAACTATTGACCGATGGCCCTTCTTCACAAGATGCCGTCCCATCTCAAGTGTACCCCTCTCAACTCCCCCACTCTCCAATTCAGGCAGTAACTGCATTACAGTCAACAATCTTGAGGTATTGCGAGACAACTTACTATTATAAATATCTTGGTAAAGCTGAACAGTTTTCCTGCACATACTTGAAGCAGTAAAGCGTTCATTTACCCACTTTTTCCCCTGCTCCCCAAATCTTTTCACCTTCTCAGGATCAGATATTGCGTCCTCAATAGCAGCAGCAAGTTTTTCCGGATCAAGAGGAGGTACCAGCCAACCGGTTTCCCCCGGCAAAACTGTTTCCAGGCTGCCACCGTGTGCTGTCGCTATAACCGGTGTTTCCATGCCCATTGCCTCTATAGCCACCTTTCCAAATGCTTCGGGTTGAGTGGAACTGGCGGAAACCACTATATCCGCCAGCATAAAGACAGCAGGCATATCACTGCAATGTCCTGCGAGTTCAACCTTTTCAGTCAAACCATGATGCTTAATCTTCTCCCGTAACTTTCTGCTATAGGAAGGGTTTTCTTCTGTATCACCTATACAAA
>JAOZLO010000090.1 GCA_029934775.1 Desulfocapsaceae bacterium | reverse complement strand
ACCCCTCACCCTAAGCACTTCCTCTTCAAAATCAAGGTCATCCAGGTCCCTTGAAACGAGCTCAGATACTCGAATTCCTGTTGAATAAAGCAGCTCTAGAATAGCCCTGTCTCTAGACATATAGGTATCGCCCGGCCCTGGATTTTCAAGAAGTGCAAAAGTTTCATCAACAGTTAAGAAAACAGGAATGGTTTGCCCTGTTTTAGGTCCGACAATCCCTATCAAGGGATCTTTTTTAATTACGTTATATCGTACTAAATATCTGAAAAATGTTCTCAATGCGGAAAGTTTTCTACAAACAGTAGCTGCGCTGCACTGACCGTAGAGGCTGACGACAAAAGCTCTTATTTCTGTGCCTGTAATAGATCCAACGGCAGTACGATCTCCCAGGTTATCTAAAAACCCGACGAGATCACGTCGGTACCCGGATATGGTATGTTCGGAATACCCCTTTTCGACGGTTAACCACCTGGTAAATTGTTCGATATGCATTATCACTTACTAAATACTCCTGAAAAAAAACAAACAGTGATTACATTGATTATCCAGCTTACGTTTAAAAAAACAATGCCCTTCGGCCAGGCTGAAAAGCTTCAGTCCATATTTTGCTGATGGAAAAACTTTGTTTTTTCGGTACATAAATATAAACGGTGATTTTTTATGTTGTTTATGATCTGTTTGGACCGTCGACCATTTTGATTCCTGGTAGTTCTAGCCGGAAAACAAAAACGTATCAACTCTCAATTAGAAAATACACTCTTTGTTATGGTAAAAAAAACATTCGAATCTGCGCTGACACGACTTGAACAAATTACAGAAGAACTTGAAGATGGCGAACTCAGTCTTGACAGTAGCCTGAAGAAATTCGATGAAGGTATAAAACTTGCCAGTTACTGCAGTGAACGACTTACAAAAGCCAGGGCTAAGGTTGAACTGCTGCTTGAAAAAGACGGCAAACTCGAAAATATTCCTTTTAATGGATCAGACAGTGGAAATAAAGCGTTACCTGAAGAATAAACGACAGCTCGTAGAAAAAGCGCTGCAAAAACATATGCTTCCTGCTTCCGATCCTTTTAAGAAACATATTGAAGCAATGCGTTATTCTCTTTTTGCCGGTGGAAAAAGAATCAGGCCTATTCTCTGCCTGGCGGCAGCGGCAGCTGTTGATGACGACCCGGAGATTGAATCCGCGTTACTTCCGACTGCCTGCGCCCTTGAATGTATACATACATATTCGCTCATCCATGACGACTTACCCACCATGGACAATGATGCCCTTCGCCGGGGAAAACCTACAAATCACACACTTTTTGGTGAAGCGGGTGCTCTCTTAGCTGGAGACAGCTTATTGACATGGGCTTTTGACTTGCTCAGTCAAGCTGAAATCACTTCTCTCTCAACTGAAAAACGAATTGCAATCATTAATGTCATAGCTCAAGCCGCCGGACCACTGGGAATGGTTGGTGGGCAGTCGATGGATATAGCCAATGAAAACAAACAGTTTCCTTTTGAAACCTTACAAACTATTCATAAAAATAAAACAGGTGCACTGATTACAAGTTCAATCCAGGCGGGTGCTATCGGTTCAGGTGGTTCAACGAATACGATTGAAAAACTTGTTATTTATGGTAATAAAATTGGCCTTTCTTTCCAGATCGTGGATGACCTGCTTAACGTCACCGCAACAACAGAGCAGCTTGGAAAAGCAGCTGGGAGTGACTCCAACAGAGGGAAGGCGACTTATCCTTCTTTTTTCGGCATTGAAGAGACCCGCAGACAGGCGTTGCATGCTGTAGAAGCAGCCAAAACTGCACTGGAAAGTTTTGATTATAGAGCTGATCCACTCCGTGCTCTAGCCGATTATATTTATACCAGAAGCAATTAGCGGCCCATAAATTATTCTTCATATTGATTTTCAATTCAGACTATTATGTCAAAAACACAAGCACTTGCCCCGGTGTCCATACTGGGTAACATAAATTCACCAGCAGATATTAAAGATCTATCACTTGCTGAACTATACGAACTGGCCGGAGAAATAAGAGATACAATTGTGCAAACGGTGTCGAAGACAGGAGGACATCTTGCACCAAGTCTTGGTGTCGTTGAACTGACTCTTGCTTTACACTCTGTTTTTGATACACCAGATGACAAACTCATCTGGGATGTCGGACATCAGGCTTATGCCCATAAAATCATCACCGGCAGAAGAGAACAGTTTGCAACTCTGAGACAATATAAAGGATTGAGCGGATTTCCAAAGTTCAATGAAAGCGAATACGATGCTTTCGAAACAGGACACAGCTCCACTTCTATCTCAGCCGCTCTCGGAATCACCCTGGCAAAACACATCAAAAAAAGCAATAACCGCGCCATCGCTGTGATAGGGGATGGCTCCATGACCGCGGGCATGGCATTTGAAGCTCTTAACCAGGCCGGACATCTGGATAAAAATCTCATCGTAATTCTCAATGATAATGAGATGTCTATTTCCCCAAATGTGGGAGCAGTTTCAAGCTTTTTAAGCCGTAAACTCAGTGGGAAGACCATGAGCCGGATAAAAGCTCATCTGGTGGAAAAACTTCAAATTTCCGATGTCGGTGAAAATATCTTGAATATTCTCAGGAAAAGTGAGGAGAGTTTCAAAAGTTTTTTCACTCCAGGGATGCTCTATGAGGCCTTCAATTTTGATTATATAGGGCCCATTGACGGACACAGTCTTGAGGATTTAACAGAAACTCTGGAAACGGTGAGAGACAATGCCCAGGGTCCCGTTCTCATCCATGTACTCACCAAAAAAGGCAAAGGGTATGGACCAGCTGAAAAAAATCCTGATGTTTTTCACGGCCTGGGTCCCTTTGATATCAGCAGTGGCAAGCCTCACCAGACAAAAGGAGTTCCTGTAAGCTATACAGAGGTCTTCGGAAATACCATGGTTAAAATGGCAGAAAAGGACCCTGCTATCATTGCTATTTCCGCTGCCATGGTCGGTGGAACAGGTTTAAAGAAATTTGCCCAGAAATTTCCCGACCGTTTTTTTGATGTCGGTATTTCTGAGCAGCATGCCGTGACTTTTGCTGCAGGTCTCGCTACTGAAGGTATGCGCCCTGTTGTCGCCATCTACTCTTCATTCTTTCAAAGATCACTAGACCAGATAATACATGATATATGTCTTCCAAACCTGCCGGTAACTCTAGCTATTGACAGAGCTGGTGTGGTTGGAGACGATGGTCCAAGCCACCACGGCATTTTTGATCTCTCGTATCTCCGTTTTATTCCAAACATGATAGTTCTGGCACCAAAAGATGAAAAAGAACTGCAGGACATGCTCTTCACCGCAGTCCAGCATAACGGTCCTGTAGCAGTCAGGTATCCGCGTGGCCCTGGGATAGGCATTCCTCTGGGAAAGAAGCTCAAAAAGTTAGCAATTGGCCGAGGCGAACTCATGCTCGAAGGGGAAGATGTACTCCTGCTGCCAATTGGCAACAGTGTTTACCCTGCTCTTGAAGCGGCGGAAGGTTTAAAAAAAGTAGGTATCAATGCGGCAGTTATTAACCCCAGATTCATCAAGCCAATGGATGCTGATCTGATATGCTACTGGGGTGAGAAATGCGGCAAAGTAATAACTATTGAAGACAACGTTCGCCAAGGTGGATTTGGCAGTGCGGTACTTGAACTCTTCAGCAGACATAAACTCTATGGTTTAAAAACCTGCAGTCTTGGCCATCCTGACACTTTCATTGAGCAGGGTCCACAGAGCACTTTATTGAAGAACAGCCATGTAGATACTCCTTCAATTATTCGTGCTGCCATGAAAGTAATGGACAAAGAATAAACTGTCGAACCTCACTCCCTACCCTACTCAGCCATGTTCCTGGAACATGGCAGTGATACTTATAAAAAAGGACTCAAACTTGATCAGGTAGTACCCTGAAATCGGCTAACCACAGGACTATATAACACCGCTTCGCTGTTATTCTGACGTACCCCATATTGGGTTTTGGGGGGACAAGCGGACCAACAAACTACACTATACCTATGTAAGGCGGTCTGATCGTCCCAAGATGGGGTGCAGCGGAACAGTTACCTCAAACTTTGTAATATTTCCTGTACCAGTTAACAAATTTACCAATACCATATTCAAGTGTTGTGTTTGGTTTATAATCAAAATCATCAACCAGATCATCGACATTTGCGTAAGTAGCCGGTACATCACCCGGTTGCATTTCCATAAAATTCATTTCTGCTTTTTTACCAAGGCACTCCTCAAGTACCCCAATATAGCGAAGCAGCTTTTCTTTATTGTTATTGCCGATATTATATATCCTGTAGGGGCAATATGAAGTCGCCGGATCCGGGTCGTCTCCACTCCAGCCTGCATCTCCTTTGGGAACTTTGTGGATCACTCTGTAGACCCCTTCAACAATATCATCAATATACGTAAAATCCCTCTCCATGTTCCCATTGTTAAAAACATCAATTGGACGGTTTGCCAGAATGGCTTTAGTAAAAAGAAACAGCGCCATATCCGGCCTTCCCCAGGGACCATATACTGTAAAAAATCTCAGTCCGGTTGCCGGCAAACCAAAAAGGTGACTGTAGGTATGAGCCATAAGCTCGTTTGATTTCTTACTGGCCGCGTACAGAGACACGGGGTGGTCCACGTTATCATGTACGGAAAAAGGCATTTTCGTATTAGCACCATAGACAGAACTCGATGATGCAAAAACAAGGTGTTTAACTCCGCTATGTCTACACCCCTCCAGAATATTAACAAAACCGACTATATTCGTATCTACATAGGAATGTGGGTTGATCAGGGAATAACGGACCCCTGCTTGTGCAGCAAGATTGACTACCGCATCAAACTGGTACTCTTCAAACAAATTTTTAACAGATTCCCTGTCTGAAATCTCAATGTTGACATGGGTAAACAATTCACTCCCATCCGTAAGATCGGCCATACGATCCATTTTCAATCGTGGATCATAGTAGTCATTGACATTATCGAGGCCGACGACTTCTATGCCGTTCCCAATCAGTTTTTTCGAAAGATGTGCACCGATAAAGCCAGCAGCACCTGTTATTAATATTTTTTTCATTATGTTTTTAGAATTTTTGTCAATCATCAAAATCGCCATCCGGTCCCTTATCCACATCAAGGGTTTTGGCTCTTTCGATGATCTTTTCTCTGGTCCAATCTACAGCATCCTCAATTTGATGTCCCTTTGCACCAAGATCGTAAGAACCCGCTTTCAAAATGGCTTCTTTGGCCAATGAAGCAGTTCCCTCTGCGTTGAACACATTGGTCAGCATGTTATAGACAAAATCTTCAACCCCCTGAACCATTCGATCGCGGATTTTTTTATCCTGAGCACAGAGATAGATCTCAAAAGGCAAGTTCAGTTTCTTGTAGTCTCCTCCTTTAAGCCCTTTTTCGTCTGCATACTGAGTCATCCGGTCCCACATTTCTGCCGACATTCCCTGACCTTGAACCTTGATAAACCTGCCATTTTCATCAAGGAGTGCATTTCCATAATCATTAACCTCGACCCCCCATGAAACCATCTGCAGAGCAGTGGCTACATTTGCCTTGGTCGTCATGGTATGCCCCGTAATTGATCGCAGCTTATCTGAATTATTGCCGGATGTTCCATGCTGTGCGCCGGAGACACCGTATGATTTTATTGCGTTATGAATTTCGGAGGTCAATTCTACCTGAATCCCCTGACCACTGGCCTCCAGACCATGGGAAGATCCATTATTCAGTGCAATCCAATCAGCAAATATTCCATGGGCATTCAGACCTTTTATCAAAAATGAGGCATCATCGACAGTAGAAAGACCCTGGTTTCCTTTAATCTCCCCGACTTCAGTTTCCAGCCCGGCCCAGGTCGGAATACAACCATTTAATTCAATATTGGCAAGGAGGTTTTTATCATCCTCCATGTGAGATGCGTCTACCGCAATAGAGGTTATACCAGCCTCGAACATGGAGGGAATTTCCATTTTGGCAAATGGAATATCCCCTTCTTTCTTTATACCATAATGATCGGCATGAATAGCTACCGGAATAGTAATTCCAAGCTCATTACAAATACTGTCCACATAAAGGGCAATATTATAAAAATTGACAGGACAATACGTTGCTTCTGACCGGGCAATTTCCACAAGCAACACCGCATCGGCCCGCTGGGCAGCTTGCAGTGCCCCTCTGATAACAAATGAATTTCTGCCATTTGCAGCAATTGTCATAGCTTTCCCTTTAGCAACCATTGCCTGGTCAATTACCTTCCCGCTTACCAGCAATGCACGAGAATGGGGAAAGAGCCTGCTAATATTCGGGGGCCTGCCAATGTTAATCAAATTTTCATAATTCGTATTCTCACTCATGAAAACACCTCCATATTCTGTATCCAATGTTCTGTTTCTGAAAAAAATCTTTTCTCAAACAGTATCCGCATAAGCGGGTAACACCCCACAAGGGGGTATAAGTACCTTGTGGAGAAAAGTAACGGCACAACTCCAAAATACACTCTTCAGTTTCTTGTTTTTTATACCCCTCAAGGGGGTACTAAACTGAGTGACAGGGTTTCTGGAGTAAGGTACTAAATAATTTTATTAACTCCCTTTTCTTATACCGCACCCATACCAGGAAATCCAGTCAGGATGTCCCTCTTCAAACTTTTTCAACTTCCTTCCCGGTTACATCAAATCCACCAAATCCTTTCCTGCCGAAGAGCCATACAGCGACCACACTGATTTCATAAAGAATCATCAAAGGAATCCCCATCATCATTTGATTTACAATATCGGGGGTAGGAGTAAGTATTGCGGCAATAACAAAGTTAATGAGGATCGCATATTTTCTATTGCGATTCAGAAAACTGACATTTACAACACCCATTTTCGAGAGAAACACCATAAAAATAGGCATCTCAAAAATCACACCAAAAGCCAGCAGGAGCCTGGTGGCCAGAGAAAAATATTCACTTATTGCGGGCAGAGAAGTTAAAAATTCGTTATTGTAACCGACAAGGAATCGAAATGCTGGTGGAAAAACAACAAAGTAACCAAAAGTAGCCCCACCTATAAAACATAAAGATGAAAGAAAGGTGAAAGGAATGGCAATTCGCTTTTCATGTTTAAAAAGTCCGGGAGCAACAAAACGCCAGATCTGAAAAAAGATAACGGGACAAGCCGAGAGAAGGCCACATACAAGGGCTAACTTTAGATAAAAAAAAACCCTTCCTGGTATGAGGTGAATATAAGAGAGGTCCCCTCAGGCAGAACCTCAGTAAGAGGCTTGAAAAACCATGTCCCGATTGGACGAATAACTGTGTACGAGAGACAGAAACCAATAAAGATTGCCACAAAAGAGATAATCAGGCAGCTGCGTAACTCTCTCAAATGTTCTGTAAGAACCTGTTGCTCGAATTTTTCACTTCCTTTTACTGAACTCATATAGCTAATTTAAAAATTGATATATTTTTTGAGAATTTAATAATAATAAACATGATGTCCTTTGGGCAGGCTGATGCTTTTCAGACTAACAGCTTTCAGTCTGTCTTTTGCTGATGGAAAAACTTTGTTTTTCCAATGCATCAGAGTCATTACCATTTACAGCACTATTTTGCAATGACCCACTCCACAATCTCCCAGTCTCCCTGGTATGTATACATCGTACAGTGCAGAGATAACACATATTACACTGGCATCACAACAAACCTCAGCAGACGACTGCAGGAACACAATTCCTTAAAACAGGGGGCACGATACACTCGTCCCCGACAGCCGGTAAAGTTGGTCTATCACGAACCGGTACAAACTCGATCCGAGGCTGCCAGTCGCGAATATCAGATTAAAAAACTCACTTTAACGAAAAAAAAGGACCTCATCGCCACCAGTTAATAGAAACCTACCCTCTTATTCTCCTGGAGACATCCCTGGTCAACTCAATCACACGCAGAGCCTGGCTACTGGTGGCCGTACCTGTGCCGCAGCTTGGAGTTATTAATGTCTGCTCGCGGATTATGTTTTCAGGAATGCCCAGAGAAACCAGCTCCTGGGTCTGTTTCTGCCATTTTTCCGTGAGTGATTGAGCCGTTTCAAGATCGATAAATTCGGGGTTGGTAGGGATGATCCCGCTAGCCAATATCCCACCATTGTAAAAAAATGTTTTTAAATGGTCTCCATAAAGAATAAGTTTATCGAAATAGGAATAGGCATCATAGCTTACAATATCCACTCCGGATTCAAATATAACTGACCACTCCGTATTGGCACACACATGTACGCCGGTAAGTCCTTTTTCCAAACGCACAGCCTCAAACATTTCTGAAAAACACTGCTTGATTTCATCAGCAGTGATTGTAATAAACGCTGAAGAACCCAGGCCGGCAAGTGCAGGTTCATCAAAAAACATAATTGTCTGATCACAAAGTACTGACATTTTTTTGACCTGCCATCGCGCTTTCATCGCCAGATGTTTTACGGCGACATCCCGCAATTGATCATTATAGAAGATAGCCCTTCCATTCTGGTCTGCAAGCCCGGTGCAAAAAGTAACGGGGCCTGTGGTCTGTCCTTTCAAAGCGACCAGGCCATCTCTTTTTCTCTCGGCAATATCTAAAAAATGATAAAACCCGTTTGCCGCCTCCCGGGAGAGGATAAATCGTGTTCCGTCGATTTCAGCACCACCATCAGAAACCATCAGATACTCTTCATAAAAAGCCAGTAGTTCCTCCTCAAACCCAGCTTTTTCAGTATCGACAAACAGTTTTCCATCACTCTCACTCATTCCGGGAAATCCCGGCACATATTGAAGAATCATCCCCTCCTGTTTAAACACCGGCAGTTGCGGCCAGAGAGGGATCTCTGGTGTGTAGTCAAATATCAGTTTGGCTGACTCTCTATGGTTGTCAGAAGGCAGACTACCTATAAGCAGAGGCAGGCAATTGGGCTTAAACAGTAACATTTTCTATTCCTCTGTTAACGAATTGTACGATTTTTAAAGGTATCCAACAAGGCAAATAGAGAATAAATCCAAAGCCAGAAATGTCACCTT
>JAOZLO010000543.1 GCA_029934775.1 Desulfocapsaceae bacterium | reverse complement strand
AAAAACGGATCAAAAAGAGCCACAGGACTCTTTCCGTCTGATGCCCCATATTTCAAATAATGGCCCCAGTAATCATCAGTAAACTTCGTTAGTCCAGGAATCTGGTCCAGATATCTGCAGGAATCAAAGCAGGAATATGGTTCTCTCTTAAGAAAGTGGCCAAGGGGATTTATTTTATCCGTGATAAGTGCAGGTATAGACGTATTTTCAGCCAAATATACCATCTCCGGACTTGTACAGTGTTCCTGCTTCCATCCCCGCTTCAGATAATATGTGAGCGGATTCCTTTTGTTATTAAAAACACCAGGATACCTGCCCAGGTAATAGTCTGTATGAAACAGTGGATTAGGCTTTTTCCCCTGATGCCAGCCTTTTTGTAAAAAGTGGGCAAGGGGATTTGTGACATTTTGTTTTCCAGGCGGTAACTGGGACAGGTAGTAATCACGATCAAAATATATGCTCACATGTGTCGATTCATCTTTACCCCGCCTGATATAATGAACTAAAGGCTTCTCATAACTTCCTATAAGATCCGGATTCTGGTTCACATAATAATCATGGTCAAAAATACCGGATTTTCTTATCACTCTGTATTCAGAACTTAAAATTATCTGTCTGTATTCAGAATTTGAAATGAGCAACCACAGCCTAACAACTCTTTTCTTTATTTCCGCGAAAACAACAGCAATAAAAATTTTCACTCTCTGTTTCATCTTTTCTTATATCCAGGTGCAAAACGAATCACAGATCTGGTTGCACGATTGAGTTTGCTTGAAAGTTTCCGCCCCCTGAGACTTTCTATCAATTCCTTCTGGTAATCCACAAGACATTTCAATGCAGACTCTCCCAAAGCGATAAAATGCAGACTGATGGTAAGTTTGGAAATACCTTTTAATTCCAGTGACCCAAACCCTGGAAAGTGACACTGGGAATCAACTGTATCAAAAAACAGCTTCCCTTCCAGGGCATACAGTTCATTACACCGGACCTGATCCACCACTGTTTCTGCCCCCGAACTATAAGTGGCGACAACCTTTCCCAATTCGATAATTGCAAAAGTATCCACCGGATCAAAACGAAGGGCGGTGATATCGGAATACTTATCCAGATCAAAAACAATTTTTCGAGTACCCTGCTCAATCTTCCTGTTTATCCCCCCTTCATCACTTATTCCCGCCCCGCAGTCAACATAGAGTCTACTCGTATAATAAAGATCACGGGAATCTAAGACAGCATTGATCCAGACCTCAATATTGTCGGAAAAGATTTTCTTATGCCGCAGATAAATCCTTTTGAACATCTCCACCTTCTGCCATTTTTCCTTACTTCGCACCATCGAATCAGAGGCCACCCGGTAGCTGAAAAGTTTCTCGGGTATCTGGTACACTTCTCTTCCCCGTTCAATGAGACTCAGCCAAAACGAGTAATCCTCCCATCCATACACCATGCCCTCATCATATCCGCCAACAGACAACCAGTCTTCACGGCGAAAAAAGGCTGAACAAAAAATGACATTATCAATCAGCATACGCTGCAGAGAATACTCTGGCAGATCCCAGTCTGTTTCTACCGCACCAAAAAGTGTTGCCCGGCAATAAACAATACCAATATCCGGGTTCTGATCCAAAACGGTTACAGCTTTCTCAACATATCCCTGTTCTATTTTATCGTCTGCATCCAATGGCAGAATATACTTGCCGGTCGCTGCTGCAATACCACTGTTACGTGCAGCTGCAAGACCTCTGTTTTCTGTTACTATAACCGTGACAAAGTCACTGTCATATCCGGCAAGTAACTCGTTGGTAAAAGAGTCTGTCGACCCGTCGTTAACTATTATAATCTCCAGATCACCAAAAGACTGTATACGAATCGAAGCGACAGCATCTTCTATAAATTGTCCCTGATTATAGCAGGGAATTACAATACTGACTAAAGGCATGGACCACCATCTTTAAAACTGTTATTCTTCCTATTACTAACGGTTGTCTTTGCGAACTTTTACCCTCCGTAACAACTTTTTTGCAATAAGTGGAAAAAATCCAATCAAAGCAAAGGAAGCAATTATCCCGGGTGAAAACATTCCTGTCAAAGAATCTGATTTACTGATCTGGGTCCCTGCATTGGCATAAAGAGCATTATGAGGGAGTTTGCCAAGTTGGGTACCCCAGTAAAAAGTAGTCACACGTATCGAAGTCAACCCCATAAGAAGGTTGATGAGAAAACATGGGAACACAGGAATGAGCCTGAGATAGAGGAGATAAAGTGCTCCCTCACGTGCTATGCCGCGATTAACAGCTCTTAACCTTGCGGGGAATCTTTTTTGCAGACATTCTGCAAACAGCTGGCGTGAACCAAGAAACGCAAGAGTTGACCCAAATACATCAGCAAAAGAGATGACCAGCAGAGTAACAGGAAAACCGAAAAGGGCACCTCCTGCCAAAATTACAACAGATAAGCCCGGGATTGATAATGCGGTAAGTATGAGATAGAAAGTAAAATAAATAAAGAGTGTTGCCGTTAGATTCTGCCCACAGTACTGCTTGGACAAAAGGTGACGGGAATTCAAATACTCCAGCGTAATATACTGATGTAAATCGAAGACCACAATACAACCGATCAATAAAAAAACACCCAAGATTATGATGGGACCAGTATACCGCCTATTCATCTCTCACCAAATTAAATAAATCGGTCAGGTAAATCCCCCCCGAGGAGTGTAAAAAACAAGCAACGGAGGAGAGTATTTTGAAATTGCGT
>JAOZLO010000542.1 GCA_029934775.1 Desulfocapsaceae bacterium | reverse complement strand
TCGCGTTATTGCGGAGGTAGGGATCAGTATGATGCTGGGCGGAAATGCTAAAGGGTTCACCCGGACAATGACTACGGCCATGGCGCTGGAGTATGATAAAGGAGAATTTGTACTCGCCGTCGCCTTGGGCATTACTCTTATGACTTTTGCTTTCGGAATCAATCTGCTGTTCCATTTTTTCCAGGGAAGAATGAGAAACGATGCTGTATAAACTGGAAAACCTGCTACGAATTCACGGCAAAAGGACTGTTCTGAATATCAACAGGCTGGATATTATTCCAAATGCAATCTATACCCTCATTGGCCCAAATGGAGCCGGTAAAACAAGTCTGCTGCAGATTTTAGCATTCCTCGACAAGCCAAGCTCCGGCACGATCAGTTTTAATGATCAGCCTGTACGATTCAATGAAAAGAATCTGCACAGGCTGCGAAAAAAGGTGGTCCTGCTTGATCAAAGCCCCATCCTCTTTACCGGTACTGTCTACAAAAATGTTGAGTTCGGTTTGAAGGTAAGGAAAATCCCTCAGGATCTCCGAAAAAAGCGAATAGAGGAGATGCTGGAGCTGGTCGGCATGGAAAAATTTGCTGATTACGAAACCCAGGGGTTGTCGGGTGGTGAAGTCAAACGTGTCGCTCTTGCGCGGGCTCTTGCTATACGCCCGGATGTCCTTCTCTGTGATGAACCGACTGCCAATGTGGACAGGGAAAATCAGGAAATCATCCTGAATACTCTTCAGAAAATCAACAGGGAAGAAAAGAGTTCAATAATATTTTCCACCCATTATCTGTCCCAGGGACAGAGACTGGCAGATCATACCCTGCTCCTTCAGAACGGCTCCCTTTCCAACCTGGTAAACGAGAATATATTCAAGGTTACTCTCTCTCATCAAAAAACAGATCAAGTTCTCTGCCATTTAACAGGACAACTGTTTTTTAAATTACCCGCTGACAAAGCAGTTCCTGATGCTGATAGTGCTAGACTGTACATTGATCCAAAAAAAATAGTTATGGATCCGGGGAAAAAAAACCGGTCAGACGGCAACTATCTAAATGGCCATATTCTTGAACTCAGCCAGGAGAATGGCACTGTTCGAGTTGGAATCGATATCGGGATCCGCTTGACTCTTGTTCTTTCCATAAAAGATTATCACCGGAAAAAACCGGGGATCGGCGAAAAAAAAGAGATCTTTATTCCCCATAACAGTGTTGTCTGTACCGAAACTTAAATACCCCCTTTCAGGAATTACTTATGCCTGCTGTAAATAGTTGTCCTGTTTTTTTAAAAAACAACTCCTTACCACTGCTCCTCCTCTTGTTAGTAGTTACCATATCCAGTGGATGCGTTGTAAAAGATATGGGCAATGCGTTTAAACACAGCGTTACCGGGGATTACTTCCTGTCCACGAAAGAGTACTCACGGGGGGCAAAAAATTTCCATCAGCAGGTGATTGCAAATCCGGACAGTACCCTGGCCAACTACTACTATGGTCGTTTTCTCCTCGGTAATAAACAGTACAAAGAGGCCCTCCCCTATCTTAAAAAAACAACTGCTCTCCGCCCTGGTAAGCCCGACTATCATTTCTGGCTCGGTGTTGCCTATGGCAGTCTTGGTAAAAAATCTCCCGAAAAAAAGAGCTATCTTGCTGCTCTCTCCTTAAAAAAAGATCACCTGCAGTCATTGATTTATCTTGGACATAACCAGCTGGAATCAAAAAAATATAAAGCTGCTTTAAAAAATTATACCGCCGCGCTGAAACTCTGGTCAGCCAGTCCTTCATCACTTTACAACAGAGCTCTGATATTAACAAAACTGGGTCGTAAACCGGAAGCCCTCGACGGATGGCTGGAATACCTCTCCTATTACCCTTCAGGGGCTATGGCCCGTCGGGCAGTAGCTCACCTGAATAACCTGGGTGACTTTTCATTTCGAAACTATACTCTTCGATCACGGACCATAACAGTTGAAAAAATCTATTTTGAACCGTTAACTGTTGAAATTGCCAGAGGCTCCCAAGGTTCACTTGAACTTATCGCAACCATATTTAAAAATATGAAAAAAGGGAAATTGCAGCTGGTAGTCTATCAACTGAACAACAAAAAACTGGCCAGACAGAAAGCGCTAAAAATCAAGACATTTCTACTTAAAAAATTCCCCGAAATAGCCAAAAAAGATATCGGCGTCAGCTGGTTCGCTTCTCCGGAAATTATCAAAAGCAAAAAGGGAAAGAAAAAAATAAACGAGTCTGTACATTTTTTTATCTCTATCTAACCTCTCTAAAAAACGCCTTTTTTCACACAGAAAGCACGCCGACCAGAATTTTTTTCTCTTCTGCCATGTGACCATTTCTACCATAGTTCGTATATCATAATAAAGGATCTGTTCATGAATATATCGGACAATCACATTGTCACACGGGTAAAACAGGGCGATATCGAAGCATATTCTGAGCTTGTACAGCGTTATCAAAAGCAAGTTTTCAATCTCATGTTTCGTTTCAGTCAGTCAAAGAGTGATGCCGCCGAGTTGACGCAGGATGTCTTCTGCAAAGCTTTTGAAAAACTGGCAAGTTTCCAAAATACACGGAGTTTTTTCTCCTGGCTCTATACTCTGGCAACAAACCATGGCAGGGATTTTACTCGTCAGCAGGAGAGAAAGAGAAATGGATTACGGCTCTACACTGACAATATTGAGCAGGAAGACTCATCTCTTCCTCTGGAAAGAATAGAAAAAAAACAGGAAATTGATAAAATGTTCGCAGCCCTCT
>JAOZLO010000541.1 GCA_029934775.1 Desulfocapsaceae bacterium | reverse complement strand
TAATCAGAGTATCACATCCCTTCTCCAGAGCATCGGCAATAACAAATTCTAGTTTCCTTGTCTTATTCCCGCCTTCAGTCAATCCGAGAAGATCGTCTCTTTTCACATATACTTCGGGTCCGTTGATCGCCTCTGAAAAAGAGGATAATTTCTGAATTGGGGTATACCCTTCTGTGTAACGACGACGTGGAAATTCAGATAAATTCATACTTCCTCCCTAACTATAATGCTTCTTGAATTTGGTACACAGACACATGAGTCATGTATTGAAAAAGTCAGGGGCTCTTTCCTTGTCATGAAAATCCGTGGTTAATTATAAACTCTACACGACGGATAATAGTTCAGTTTCCCGTGCTGAGGCCTCAATTGATTTTAGATAGCCCAGATGCTTTTTTAACATAACTTCCGATTTTTTGATAAATCCAGATCCACCGGAATTGTATATCTCAAAAGCGAGCCCTGCAGATGTTGTATCATTATTTAGCAGATCTGCTTTCTCAAGGATTTTTTTAAGATTACTTATGGTTCCCTTATTACCATCAGCAATCTGGATATGATTTCCCAACGCATTCTTAACTGACTGTTCAAGAAATCCAAAATGAGTGCATCCCAGTACCACACAGGAAATTGACCTTAAGTCCAGTTTTGCAAAAGCCTTTTGAATGCTGGCTTCCATTATCGGGCCACTGATCACTCCTGATTCTACCAGTGTAATTCCATCGCGAAATGGCAACTTTTCAATTTCAAGTCCCTGCCCATAGCGGTCAATCAGGTCATCTACCATCCGGCTTTTAAGAGTCATGCTGGTTGCCAGGATAACAATTTTGCCGTTCAGTTTATAATCTACAGCAACCTTGACTGCCGGCTCCATTCCAAGTACCGGGATAGTATATTTCCTTCTTATTTCTGAAACGGCCAGATAGGTAGCTGTATTGCACGCAATAACAATGGCTTTTGCCCCTTTTTCCACCAGAAAATCGCAGGCTTTAAAGCAAAGGCTCCGGGCATCCATTTCTGACATCAGAGAATAAGGGGAAGTTCCGGAATCACCAAAATAGATAAATCTTTCGGAAGGCAACATGTGGAGACCCTGCCCAAGACAACTTATCCCCCCTAAACCTGAATCAAAGACACCGATCATATTAATTTCTCCTAACCCCCATTCCTCAAGTGCTTTTGGCTTTTAGTACCTTACTCCAGAAACCCTGTCATAAAAAACAAGAAACTGAAGAGTATATTTTGAAATTATGCCGTTACTTTCCCCCTCAAGGTACTTATGCCCCCTTGTGGGGTGTTAGAAAAGGCATTCACAAATAACAACCTTGCATTGAGTTTAACAATTAACTGGCGAGGTCAAAGCCTCTTGCAAAGGGGCAACTTTACCCGCACGCAGGCCCTGCACTGCAGTCATAATATTATTCGCCTGATCCTGTGGTATCATGTCTTTTGCCAAAGCTTGAAACTTGCCAACAAGGTCAGCCCTGCTTGGTGGTACATCCGGTTCCCCCCAGGGTGCTACAACGAAATCTTCGAAAATCCCGTCTGCTGCTGTAACAATAACCCTTGAAGGGTTTTGGGCTGGGAACATCGGGTCCAGCTTCTCATCATGCACTACAGTGATCCTACCCGCCAAATTCACAATTGTAGAATTATGCAGACTGTCAGAGGACATGGGGGTAAGTGCATCCTCGCCAAGTGTTGCCGCAATCGCCATACAATACGGAACGCTGTATTGTGCGCTTTCCAATGACGGAGGATCCGCAAGATTGTTGAGATTTGCAGATTGTTTGAAGGTTTCAACTCTAATGTGCTGGATATCAGAGGCTGACAGCTTTTGTTTTCGCATGATAATCAGCAAGCCTTCAACAGCGCTGTGACACCAGCGACAACAGGAATAGCGCTTGAAATAGACGCGTAAAATTGCGTGAGAGACCCCGGCTCCCCCAGGGCTGATCGGGAAATAACAATCTTCTAGGCCTTCAAGAGCAATAGCCGGCATGAACCGCTCTTCGATATTCAATGCATCGCGGCAGCCAGTATATCCTTGCTTGGCAAGATCTGCACCCATCATACCAGCAACAACAGACCAGGGGATAGACTCCTTAACATTGGCACCCATATCCATACTCAGTGTCAGGTCGGCCACCCGAGGCCCATGATAAACCGTTATAGCCAAGGCATGCATAAGCTGTTCTGCGCTCAAACCACCCGCACGCGCAACCGCCACAGCCGCACCAAAACCTGCAAAATTGCCAGTGTGGTAGGATCTATGGTTCTCCGACATTCCTATGCGAACACTAACTTCGTAGCACGCCACTATATTCGCCAGAATATCAATTCCCTTTGTATCAGAATGAGAAGCCGCAAGAACAGATGGGATAATAGCGGCCCCTACATGGCCAGTAGCACGTCTATGGCCATCATCAATATCAAGCATTGATGTGGAGGCTGCGTTAGCGAATGCCGCTCCTGTTGGATGCATACGTTCTGAACTGAACCATACGCCCGCGTCACCTTTGCCGTAAGTATTGACGGCAACACAGTGAACCCGCTTCGTAGCCTCAAATTGACGACCGGGTATCGCACTGGCGATGGCATCTATGATGCAGTCTTCAGCTTTTGCAAGTACTTCATCAGGTAAATCTTCTGCACGCAGTTTGATGGCCCAGTTCGCCAGCTCTTTCGTCACCAACTTAACCAACGTTTGATCAATCATCCAGGTTGACGGATAACCAATGTCGAACAAGACGCATGGCGAACAATCCG
>JAOZLO010000089.1 GCA_029934775.1 Desulfocapsaceae bacterium | reverse complement strand
GCAAGACTGTCATTGACCAGTCTGCTGGTGCGAACCTCTACCTGGCGTACTTTTTTGAGGATTTCTTTTGTCAGTTGTGTATCCATGGCACGAGAAAAATCTTATGGGACCGGTACGGTATCCATGATCTTTCTGATTATGTCCTCACTGGTGATACCTTCTGCTTCGGCCTCATAGCTGATACGCAATCGGTGGCGCATAACATCCAGAGCACCACTTTTTACATCGTCTGGAGTCACATAACCGCGGCCTTCGAGGAAGGCAAGACTGCGGGCGACTGCTTTAAGGTTGATTGTTGCCCGTGGTGAAGCACCGGTTTCGATATAATCCTTAAGGTCGAGTTGAAAAGAGGCTGGATCGCGGGTTGCATAGACAAGGGAGACGATGTAGTCTTTTATCTTATCGTCCATATAGATCGTGTTTACGACCTTTCTTGCATTTAGAATATCCTCGGGACTGGCAACCGGCATGACATTAGTTTCGGAATCGGTCAGATCAAAAGCGTCGAGAATGCGTCGTTCCTCCGTAATGCTCGGATATCCAACGACAACTTTGAGCATAAATCGGTCTATCTGTGCCTCCGGCAGAGGATAGGTGCCTTCCTGCTCAATGGGGTTCTGGGTGGCAAGTACCAGAAAGAGTTCAGGCAGTTGAAAGCTCTGTCCTCCTATAGTCACCTGCTTTTCCTGCATGGCTTCAAGAAGTGCTGATTGTACTTTTGCAGGGGCACGGTTAATTTCGTCCGCCAGAATAAGTGAGGAGAAAATGGGCCCCTGCTTTACCTCAAAACTCGTTTGCTGCGGGTTGTAAATTTCTGTTCCTATGATATCTGCAGGAAGCATATCCGGGGTGAACTGGAGACGTCTGAAATCTGTCTGTACAGCCCTGGCCAATGTTTTTACAGCCAGTGTTTTTGCCAGTCCCGGCAATCCTTCAAGGAGAATGTGGCCCCCTGTAAGCAGGCCGACCAGCAGTCTTTCTATCAACTGTTCCTGACCGATAATGGTTTTGGTCATTTCATTTCTCAGCAGAGATACCCAACTTGAACAATTTTTGACAGACTCGTTAATTGCCTGGATTGAGTTGTAGACGTCATCATGGCGGTTTACCGGTAGTGTTGCCGGTGGGCTGCTGAGTTGAGTCGGTAACTGAGAAGATTTATCAAACATGTGCACTCCTTTAGCACCTTGCTCCAGAAACCCTGTCATAAAAAATAAGAAACTGAAGAATGTGTTTTGAAATTATGTCGTTACTTTTCCCCACAAGGTACTTATACCCCTTGTGGGGTGCTAAATCTGCTGTAGCATCTTCCATTGTGTTGATTGCTATGTGGAGTTTTTACTTAGGAACGTACATTAAATAAACTAAACAAATTTATTTCTTTTTTGCCGTCCTCTTCGTTACTCGTCGCTCACATAACCCGTTATGCTCGCTCCTCGCGCCTCGAACACAACAAAAAATCCTATTAATTTGTATTCAGGTTATTTAATTCCCGTTCCTTAGCAATCAGAAATTTTACTTTTTACGGCGCCGTCATTAGTAACAATGGATAAAATATAACCGGTAATCATTACACTATCCTTTCGTAAAGATTACAATGTTGTAATGTTTGTAAAAGGAGTGTAAAGATTCGAAAATTTTTTGATTAAAGCAGTCAGGGAGCAATTTGAAGAAAGTGAAATCCTATTCAACAATTAGAGCTGCGATAGAAACCAGATTTGAAATTCTTGGACATTTTCTATATCAGAGGGCGACTCTTATTGCTGTTCTCTTGTTGCCGGTTGTCGGTTATCTTGCCAGCCAGATTCTTTTTCTCAAGATAGACTCCTCAATAGAAAGCTATCTGCCGGAAAATGACCCGGCTCTGGTTGCCTACAGTAATTTTCAGAATCAATTCGGTTCCGACGACCGTGTGATAGTAGGCGTTACAGCGAAGAATATTTTCCTGTCTGCAACTTTGCAAAAACTTCACAGTTTACAGAAGGATATAGAATCCCAGGTTCCTTATATTGCTCAGGTAAAGAGCCTGACTAATGCCCTCTATATAAAAAATCAAGACGATGGTCTGGTTTTCGGTGTCCTAAGTGATCTTCTTCCCCAGGGCGAAGGCGATTATTCAGAATTTAAAAACTTTGTTACTTCTTCTCCTTTTTATAAAAACCAATATTTTTCTCCTGATGAACAACTAGCTTTCATTTCTCTGTCGTTATCCTGCTCATCGTCTCCTGCCGATAACCTGGATGTTTTGTCGGGCTTTGGGCAAGAAAATATCGGTGGTCAGCTCAATTCCAATATACAGCTCTGTTCCTTAAATAATAGCGAAAACGGGGCGATGATTACCGCCCTCAAAGAGCTCAGGCAGAAGCATCAAGAGGAAGATTTTCAAATCCATCTCACCGGGATGCCAATATTGCGTCAATTTTTGCGAACTACGATGAAGGAAGACACGAGAAATTTTCTGTTGTTATCCGTTTTGGTCATCATAGTTTTATCTTATATATTGTTTGGCCGCTTGTCAGGGGTTGTATTTCCCCTGATAATAGTGAGTTGTTCGGTCAGTTCGACATTTGGTCTGATGGTTTTGCTGGAAAAACCATTTCAACCGCCAACTAGAATTTTACCTTCCTTTCTCATCGCTGTCGGTATTGGTGCAAGCGTGCATATCATGTTTATTTTCTATCAGATGCTTTACCAGGGGCTGACTAAAGAGGAAGCCATTGCCAAAGCGCTTGGCCATTCAGGTCTACCTGTAGTTCTTACGTGTCTGACCACTGCAGCTGGCCTTGCATCTTTCTCAACAGCAGCAGTAGTACCTGTTGCCGATCTCGGGTTATTTGCTGCACTGGGTGTTTTCATATCACTGTTTTATACAATTATCCTGCTTCCCGTATTATTGGCACTTTTTCCTCTCAAAGGTGGAAACATGCCTCTCTTTATAAGATTTTCCAAATACGTTAACAAGGTGATAAACTGGCTGGCCACAGTCTCTACCAGCCACGCTCGGGTTATTGTCATATTTTGTATAGGTTTGTTTATATTTTCGTGGATCGGTATTAGTCAACTCAAACTGGTTCATGACCCTCTTCTGAGACTGCCTGAACAGTCTGATCTGCGCCAGGCTACCGAAATAATCAGCCACCATTTTCCCGGGATGGCTACTGTCGAAGTACTGGTTAAGACAATTGGAAAAAATGGTCTGACAAATCCCGAAATAGCGAAAAAATTTGAGGAATTTGATGAACAGCTGAGCAAATACTCGGAAGAAAAGATCTCGGTATTCAATGTCTTTTCTATTTTCGATGGTGTAAAGGAAATACACAAAAAATTATCAGGTAATGGCTCTGGAAAGACAGTTTTGCCTGCTCATGCGGAACTGATCGCCCAGGAGTTACTCCTTTTGGAGAGTGGTTCTCCTCAGGTGGTCAGACAATTCACAGATACCAGTTTTCAACTGGGGCGTATTACGGTACAGGTACCGTGGATTGATGCGATGGCGTACGATCCTTTTCTTGAGTATATTGACAGATTGAGCCAAAAAATCTTTAAAGGAAGTGGTACTGTTACAATTACAGGCATAGTCCCTCTTCTCACTCGAACTATCCATGCAGCTATTGACAGCATGGTCAGAAGTTATATTCTTGCTATCCTGGTAATTTCAATTGTAATGGTGCTACTGATTGGTCATTTCAAGTTAGGGTTAATCAGCATGTTTCCAAATCTCCTGCCTATTTGCCTTACACTGGGTTATATGGGCTGGACTGGTATACCACTGGATATGTATACCTTGCTCATTGGCAGCATTGCATTAGGCCTGGTTGTTGACGATACAATTCACTTCATGTATAATTTTCGTCGCTATTATCAGCAGACTCAAGATGTGGTCAGCGCCGTGAAGATGACCCTGCACAGCTGTGGTCTGGCTATGTTGATTACCACAATTGTTCTCTCCTGTGGCGCTTTTATCTTTATGATTTCGGAAATGAGAAGCCTCTATTACTTTGGTATGTTGACCGGTATGACGATTATAATGGCTCTTTTGGCTGATTTTTTTCTAGCACCGGCGTTGCTGGCACTGCATTATAAATATAAAGTGAAAAATTGTGGAAATATCCAGAGTCAATGACAATAAATTTCCAGTTTCAATGTTAAAACTCGTGCTTTTTTTCTGTAGTTACGATCTTCACTGTTTGCGTATCACCGGCGTTTATCCCGGCTATCAGTTCTAGTCAGGAACCGGATGATTTAGAGATCATGCAACGTATTTACTCGAGAGAAGCGGGGGATACAGTCGTCGGTACGGTTGAAATGATTCTGACCGGTAATAACGGCAATCAGCGCAAACGTAAAATGAAAATTTTTACCACGAGTTTCCAATAATCCTGCCAATAATCGGAAATAACTCTCTGATAAGGTAGCGGTCAGGGTTGGAGTAAAAAGGCCCTATCCGCATTGGCAGTTCGTAGATACGGTGGAGCAGGGTGCCAAGTATTGCGTGGGTGCAGATGAGTAAAAAAAAATTGGGTGTCTTGAAATATTGCCAGAGAACAATGGGTGTGGAGGTCAGTATGATTCCCATAACCGGAAAATTGGGAATATGGATCAGACAAAAGAAGCAAGTGATCATGGCTGTCAAAAGTAATCTACTTTTAAATTCAGAGGGAATATCACTGTTTATCTGGAAAGGGTCAGAAGTTGACAGGTCGATCAGTCGCATCAGGATGAACAGGGTAAACAGCCCCTGGACAGCACTGCTGAGAATATAGAAACACAGTTTCAGGAAAAAGACGTTCCAGTTGAGTTGATGAAATATTGAAGGATTTTTCAAGAGGGATGCGAATATGATTAATATTGCTCCGATCAGGGTAATAATGCTGAATGGATAGAGTGCAGGTAAAAAATTGTCTGTGCGGATAAAAAGTGTTTTCCAGTTGCTTAACCCCCGATATCGATGGTCATCACCATGGATCAATACTGGTGAAATGTAACTGATGTAGGTCAGTATGAAGAGATAGCCGGCGGCCATCAAGGTGGTGCTGTAGCTGGTTATTTCCGGTCCCCAGTGCCAGAGAAACAGCCAGGAAAGAACGGTTAATCCGGTAAGTTCCAGAAAACTGATTCTTTTCATCGTCATTGCGGACTTGTTTATTTTTGAATTGTTTTATAAATCGGGTGGTAATTGAGGTGATAAGAAGCTTTTATTAAACTCTTTCCTACTAAAATAGTGTGTATTTATTCCATTTTAAAGTTATTATCAATAATTATCTTCAACTCCACAGGAAACCAATTAGTTTCAGCAAACCTCATAACTACGGGGAAATGTGCCAATTTGGGATAAGATTCACCGGATTGTCTTGTCACCTCTCTCATAAAGTTCAGGCAGCATCCATCGATCAACTCAAGCATGCCTTTGGAAATCGGATCAGCAATCTCCAGGTAGAGGGAAGTGGTGTGTTAATGGGCGATATCTGCTCCTGCTCCGCCTGATTCAAGTTGAATTGGTAAACAAGGAGACCAAGAACGATGCCGTCAACAACGTCGGCAAGATAATGGTTTTTGATGAGAACCATAGAAAAGCAGATAAGAACAGAGATGAAAAAGCAAAGGTAATTTGGGGAAATCACAGGAAGTACAGTTTTCGGTAGTAATGGTTTTGTCGATTGGTTACTTTAGCCAAGGTTTGATCAGTTTGTTCTTTGATCCCTCTATATCCTATTTCTTTGTAAGTTGATCGGTAAGGCGCAATGGTTGGCTTGGCTGTTTTTTCCAGTACCGGTGCTGCTGGTGCTGCATTACTAATTCAAGGTGAAAAATTGTGAAAATATCAGGAATTGATGCCAACCAATTTTCAGTTTCGATATCAAAAATCGTTCTCTCGTTTGTATTGATAATTATCACTGGTTGCGTCTCAATATCGCTGATCCCGGCTACTGGTTTCAGTCAGGAACTGGATGGTCTGGAGATCATGCGGAAAGTTTATTTGAGAGAAGTGGGCGATACCGTTGTTGGTACGGTTGAGATGGTTCTGATTGGCAATGACGGTGGTCAGCGCACGCGTAAGATGAAAATGTTTACAAAGCGTTATGATGGATTGACAAAGAGAATTGTCTTTTTTCTCGCCCCATCCGATGTCCGGGGAACAGCTCTTCTCACTTACGATTATCCGTCAACTGAGCAGGAAGATGAGCAATGGATCTACCTTCCGGCATTGCATAAAACCAAACGAATTTCTGCCGGAAGTATAAGCGGTTCATTTATGGGGTCGGATTTTTCGTACGGGGACATGACCCGGAAAGCACTGGACTCTTATTCTTACCAATTGATAAAGGAACAACAGATAAATCAACATGCAGTCTGGATCATTGAGGCTGTGCCCAAAAATGAAGAAACAGTCAATCTTTATGGTTACACCAAATCTCTACTTATTGTTCGTCAGGATAATTTTGTTATTGTACGTGCTGTTCACTGGCTCAAGAATAAAAATATGTTGAAATATAATGAGGTGAAAAAACTCGAGCAAATTGATGGTATCTGGATTCCCATGGAAGTGCATGCAAAGACCGTGAATAATGGTAAAACTGTTCACCAGACTTTACTTATTAATACGGATATAGAGTTGAACATCCCTGTCAACGATGAACTTTTTACCAAACGTCGCCTTGAACAGGGATTGTGATAACTCTACAGGAACTCTGATGTTTCGGATTTTTCCTCTTGGGATTGTTTTTTTCTTTAATTTTTGTACTGTTCTGTCCTTTGACCATGTATTAGCACAAAATCAGTCAGAGTCCAATTTAGAACAGGTACTGCAGGGATTTGAAGAGCAGACAATATCCGGTTTGGTCCCAGAGCCAGACTCACAGGATGGTGGCGATTTTTTGGAGAGCACTGAAGGATTTCCAGATCTAAAACTCTCAGGATCTTTCTCTACCCATATTTCTTACTCTCCCTTTCAACATACTACAGCTGCAGGGTATTCCGTTCACGGCCTGACAAGCTTCAAGCCGCGGCTTGCTCTTACTCTTGATGGAAAACTCTCCGAAAACTGGTTTATGAAGATCAGTGGCTGGGTTTTTTTTGATTTTGCCTATACTATGCAGGGCCGGAAGAACTATTCTCCTGAAATGCTCGATAACTATGAACAGGAACTGGAGCTGGGTGAAACATACATAAGAGGGAAACTTTCATCTTATATGGATTTGACAGTGGGGCGGCAGGTTGTTGTATGGGGCAAAGCGGATCTTCTCAGGGTAGCCGATATGTTCAACCCTATTGATAATCGCGAGCGGGGGATGGATGATCTGGAAGTCAAGCGACTTCCCCTGTTGATGACAAGACTTGATTCCTACCTTGGTCCCTGGCGTGTATCGAGTATCGTCACTCATGAAATACGATATAATAAGGACCCTGTTTTTGGTCATGATTTTTATCCCTATGATTTTCCGGCATCGCCATGGGAAGATGAAAGTAATACTCTGAAAAACAGCAGTTATGGTCTGTCTGCCGGGCGGAGTTACAGGGGCGTCGATATCGAATTTTATTCCGGATCATTTCTAAAAGAGCTTGACACGGTGGGGTTGAGTAGCGAGCTACCTCAACGTTACTCGAATCGCCTTGCCCTGTTCAGTATGGCGGCAGAAAAGGCCATGAACCATTGGCTCTATAAGGTTGAAATCGGATTAATTGACGGGCTTGAATATTATTCATTACCGGATCAGAAAAAATCCCGTCTGGATATGCTCCTGGGAGCAGACTATACCGGCCTGACAAATACTCGTATCTCTCTGGAGATAGTGAATCGACACCTTTTTGAGCTTGACTCTGAAGTGGCTGCACTGGATGATACTCCAGCTGTAGATTCGCTCATCTGGGCCTTCAGAATGGCCAGATCTTTTCAACGTGAAAAGCTTTATCTGATCTTTCTGTCATATGCCGGAGGATTCACTTTTTCCCAAGGTTCGGCACAGAATATCTCGATGGAGTATAAAATTAATGATTTTCTTGCTGTTTCAGCGGGATATATTTTTATCCAAAGTGGAGATAATTATCTTATGAGAGATATGGGGGACAATGACAGGATTTTTTTTAAACTGAACTATAACTTTTAGTACCTTACTTCCTAATTCCTGTCACTCAGTTCAGTACCCCCTTGTGGGGTGTAAAAAACAAGAAACAGAGGAATGTATTTTGAAATTATGCGGTTACAGATATCGCCAGATAGCGAACCCAGAGAGACCTTCGAGGTACTTGTACCCCCTTGTGGGGTGTTAGACCTTACTCCTGAAACCCTGTAATAAAAAACAAGAAACAGAGAGAGTTATTCTAAAATCAACGGGTTACATATACCACCAAGGTACTTATACCCCCCTTGTGGGGTGCTAGAGACAATGAGAAATACAATAATAATTGTTCTACTTTCGCTTTTGGCCTTGTACACCCTGTATGAACGGAGTGACTGGTTTTTTAAACAGGCAGGTCAGGAGCAGGCAGCATCAATCGATCAACTCAAGCATGCCTTTGAGAATAAGATCAGCAATCTTCAGGTAGAGGGCAGTGGTGTGGTCAAAGCCATTTTGAAGGATGACACAAAGGGCAGCAAACACCAGCGTATAATAGTAGATCTATCTTCAGGTCAATCTATTCTGGTGGTGCATAATATTGATCTGGCACCCCGAGTGGAAAACATAAATAGAGGTGATATTATAGCTTTTTTCGGAGAATATGAGTGGAATGATAAAGGCGGTGTTATCCATTGGACCCACCACGACCCGCGGAACAAACATGTTGCGGGCTGGTTGAAGCATAATGGCAGGACCTACAGGTAGTAGGTAGTAGGGCATTATGTTCTCATATATGGTTCCAGCCAGCCAAGGCTCTCAGTTGTAGTTGTTGCTGGTATATATTCACATCCTATCCATCCCTCATAGCCGAGACTGTCAAGCAATGAGAAGAGAAATGGATAATTGATTTCACCGGTTCCAGGTTCATTTCGCCCTGGGTTATCAGCTATCTGGAGATGTTCGATGCTGGAGAGATTATTTTGAATTGTGCGGCCAAGATCACCTTCCATGATCTGCATATGGTAAATGTCATACTGTATTGCCAGATTATCTGACTTGACTGCCTTCAGGATATTCAGGG
>JAOZLO010000540.1 GCA_029934775.1 Desulfocapsaceae bacterium | reverse complement strand
CTGATAACGGAATTTGCAGGGATACCTACGAAATTGCCTTACTGGCAGTAGGTGGAGTGCTTAGCGCTATTGATGAGGTAATGAGTGGAAGGTTTGATAGTGCTTTCTGCGCTGTGCGTCCACCCGGACATCATGCGGAAGTGGATAAACCCATGGGCTTTTGCTATTTTAATAACGTGGCGATAGGAGCACGTTATTTACAAAAGCAGCATGGGATTGAACGGGTTGGAATTATTGATTTTGATGTGCATCACGGTAATGGGACCCAGCATATTTTTGATAATGACGATTCTGTCTTTTACTACTCTGTCCATGAACATCCGTCATTTGCGTACCCGGGTACCGGTAGAGAGTTTGAGGCAGGTGTAGGTAAAGGAGAAGGTTTTACTCTTAATTCACCTATTCTGCCGGGTAAGGGGGATGATGAATATAAGAAAAAGATTATGCAGGATATGGTACCCGCCTTTGAAAAATTTCAACCGGAAGTAATTCTGCTTTCTGCAGGTTTCGATGCTCACATTACTGATCTTATGTCCGGAACAAACCTGTCCACTGCAGGGTATGACTTTATTACCGAGGCGATCGTTGGATTGGTTAATACCCATGCGAGAGGGCGTGTCATATCCGTTCTTGAAGGAGGGTATAATCTTCAGATATTACCGGTTCTGGTAGAAAATCATATTAAAATTCTGGCAGATATAGAGTAAAATAGAAGAAGGAATGAGATTAAAAATGTAACATTTTGGAGGCATTATGTTTGTTAGCGAGAGAATGGCCACAGACCTGATTACCATCGGTCCGGATTTTACAATCGCAGAGGCAAAAAACAAGATGTCAAAAAATTCTATCAGACATCTTCCTGTAGTAGATGATGAGGGAGTATTGATTGGCATAGTTACTGATCGGGACATGCGGGATGCGATGCCTTCCACCCTTCTGAAAAAGACGGATTATGAAGAGACACTTGCCAAAATAGTGAACTATCCGGTCAGCGATATAATGACCAGAGACCCGATTACTATTTATGTTTATTTTACCATACAGGACGCTCTTCTGGTCATACAGAAGAAGAAAGTCGGTGCTCTTCCCGTTGTTGACGAGGAGGGATACCTGAAAGGATTGCTTTCAACAAGAGATCTGTTGAGCGCATTTGTCAATGTTATGGGTATAGGGGAACCGGGAACTCTGTTAAGTATTCTGGTTCATGACAAACCTGGTCAGATGAAAAAAATTATAGATGTTATAGCAAAGGAAAATATATCCCTGGGAAGTGTTCTCACCGCAAAATCCTGGGATGGAGAAAAACGGGCAATTTTTCCTTATCTGTTTACCAACAATGTTATTAACGTAAAAAAGAGGTTGATGGATATCGATTTTGAGTTAATTGATCCAATGAACTGGTACCTTGCCCAGCTTTCGAAGAAAGGTGATTAATTACTGGCTTTTTCTTTGGCGAGTTGGTCCGGGGTCATTGTCCAGAACGGCGTTCCGTCTTTGGTCAGACGCACCTTGAACTCGAAATGCTCTCCCTGTTTTGCCTTGGAAGCCATGAAGATGTCCTGGTCGTTGATAAAAGCCCAGCTTCCCTTCACTTTAGTTTTTATCCCCCTGCGAAGACCTGTCTCTTTGGCGTTTGCAAATGACTGGGGGCAGAGGTGAACGAGGATGTCTTCGTCCCCTTCCTGTAAAATAAAGGCAGTACCTGTGGCCATCCCGGGAAGTGGGGTAATCTTCTTGAATTTTTTCAGAATTCCTTTCAGCCTGTCGGTTTCTTTGTAATCATAATAGTTGTTGTACTCTGAGTTAATTTCCCAACCTTTAATATCTCCAGCCTTGGAGAACTGCGCTGTGAATGAGAAAACAGTAAAGAGTAACAGTGCAATGGTAAAAGAGAGTTTATTTAATTGAGTGTAATTATGCATTGAGTCTCTCCCAACTGGTTTTGAGTTTTGTTGATGAGTTCGTTGATGTCTTCTGTATTATCATCTGCTCTGTTTGAAAAAATCTTCCAGAAGATTTTTTCTCCAGCCCTCTGCCTGTCTCAGTTGTATGCTGTCCTGGACCTGAGTATCGCTCAGCATCTTAATAAGTAGTTTGAGCTCGGAATTACTTCCTACCAGGGTTGGCGAAATGCCTAAAAGTTCACATTTTAATGCTATAAGATTGTGGAGTTTTTTGAGTGACTCCTTCTGGCGAGTATTCAATCGTACAGGGTTATGCTGGCTTGGATAAGTTTCTATTTTTTGATTACATGTTTCTTTTACAATTGCTGCAATAGTTTTTCCGTACTTATTGTAAGCATGAGTTGACAGTATGCCGCTTTCCTGTACTGTCTCCATGGACTGGAGTTTCTGTTTTGCTATCACCAGCAGTACAGTATCTTTTATGATATGGCCCCGTGGACGATTGAGTTTCCGGGCAATTCCCTCTCTCCATACAGTGAGATTTTTTAATATTGCAAGACCCTGTCTGTCCAGATGATTGCTTCCTCGTATTTTGGAAAAACGGACGTTCACTGCCGGTCCTGAATAGTTGGCAGGATTATTCAATTGGTTCAGTTCTTCCAGAAGCCAGGATTTTATCTTTGGACCAATTATGCGGGTTAAAAGAAGTACTCTTACTGCACGAAGATAGCGAACATCATTGAGGCCGTACGAAATTTGTTCCGAACTCAGAGGCCTTTGCAGCCAATTGGTACGAGTCTCAGTTTTTTTAAGATTGATATCAAGTAGTTCTTTGATTAAATTGCTCAGCGACAGGGTTTCGGACCGACT
>JAOZLO010000539.1 GCA_029934775.1 Desulfocapsaceae bacterium | reverse complement strand
GCTGGCAATAAACAGCAGGCAGAGGTCTTTATTCTTGAGGATATAACTCACAACAGAAAAACCTCATAAGTTATCAGCCCTTCATTGCGGAAGATCCATTTTAAAATCATGTTTGTGAAGCTAGCTCTTTCCATATATTGGTTTTCAAAATGAGGCAATTCTAACAGCGAGATTTGGATATCTCTTAAAATATTTTTCCGTAGTAATCCAAAGTGAGAACACCTGGCATAACTCTACATGCCCGTTATTCCCCATTGAGGATGAAAAGAAAGGCTGCACTTTAATCCAGCGACAGTGCCATCGGAAAAGTCAGGGGTGAGGTTATGCTGCTTGAATTTCGCTTTTATCCTATCAAAACTCTGCCTCCAGATACGGCAATTTAGTTGAGCAATGATCTTCCCATTATCCCCAGTCTCGATAAGGTTGCAGTAGAAATGACCGCCACGTTCCCGGCCAGAAGAGATTTCAGCTTTTACCCAGAACTGTTTACCTATAGCTGGTTGAAGAATTTCTTGTATTCTTGTTGTAACGGCAAGTACAGAGAAGAAGGTCTGTTCTGCTTGTGATGGTATGAGATCAGGCATTTAGGAGTGGTCACTGTCAGTAACTTCGTTTATCGTATTACTCATACGACACAGGGGGTGGTGGTTTTGCACTTGGTTCAAATAGAGTCAATAACCACTTCATCGTCAACATTATTTCAACTGCCATATCTTTCATTTCGAAAATATTATGGTAATTTACTGCTCACCCTTTAAATAGATATTATGAAGATACCAGACAAAATTCAGCAAAGAGACGATTATAAAGCCTGTGCCAGTTTTCATGGCCATGTGTGTATGGGACTGACAATTGGTTACCTGGCATCAAAATTAGCAATCAAACTTCTTAAGGAAAAGCGCGCTGATGATGAAGAATTATTCTGCATCACCGAAACTGATGCCTGCTGCTGCGATGCTATTCAGGTTCTAACAGGATGCACCTTTGGCAAGGGAAACCTGATCTATAGAGATATTGGTAAAATGGCATTCACGTTTGGCAGCCGTTCAACTGGTGAAGGTGTACGTCTGGTTTTGCGCCCCGATATTAGTGGTGTCCCAGAAAAGGAGCAGTTCCTTGCCCAAAAGATCCGAGTTGCCAAAGCTTCATCTGAAGAAATTAGTGAATATGAAAAGCTCTATGAGACACGCAGTGAGGCACTGTTTGATAAAGGTCCAGAGGCATTTTTCACTGTTGAGGACATGAAGATTCCATCACCGTCTAAGGCCCGGATGGCACCTTCTAAAATGTGTGATATTTGCGGTGAAGCGGTAATGGAGACCAAGCTAACGAGCATAAACAGTTTAAACTACTGTCGTGCATGCCGGGACTAATAAAGAATGCCGAACATATTCAGCGATATCATAGAAGATGGATACCATATCTTCAGCCGAAAGAATGCCAAGAAACCGGAGTTCTACCAAAATGAATTTCCTGATTATCCCGGAGTCAAAATCAAAGACATCAAGCAAGATGATCGGGTTGCCATCAGGATACTCTTTTTGTCTGGTGTTGATGAATATCCACAGACAGAGAGTGAGCTTGTTGAAATGGAGGTGGTGTTTGTTGATGATGACAGTATAGTGGCTGAAGTTATGACTGAATTACCAGATGAAGCACCGTTAGAACGTTATGATTCTTTGGAGCTTTATGAGGAAGATATTCTTTACAAAATCAATTAATCAGAACCCACCATGACAATCCTACCATTCCCACAAAAACAAAAAGGCGCAATATTTTTTAAAGATATTCTCAACGATGGTTACCATATTTTCAGCCTGAAGAACGCCAAGAGACCCAATTATTATCCAGATGAAATTCCCACTGATGAAATGGGTGTTAAAATCACTGATCTCAAGGTGGGAGATACTATTATTGTTAGAGTGTTTTTCAGGATTGAGGATGATGGAGAAGAAATTCAAGCTGAAGGTGGCTATCTGGATTTGATGGTTGAGGGTATAACAGATAAGGCAGCCTCCGCTGTAATATTCACAAAATTACCAGAAGCATTTGTCCTTTGTACTGGTGATATGATAGAGGTGCTTGAGGAACAAATATTAGGGATAGTGGATGAAAAGGAAAATTGATCATGGAACTCAAAGAAAACCAATCAGCCCTCATTCTTGAAACCGATGAGCATGGTGAGATTAGTGTCAATGTAGCATCTGGTGATCATGATGGACTGACAGCCGCTATCTGTACAGCTCTTGCCAAGAAATTGATGGGGGATGAGTCCTTTCAGGGCGATATAATGGGGATGTTGGAAGAAGAAAAAGGCACAGAATAATCAGCAAATAATAAAACGAGAAAGGAAATCAAACCATGAACAAAACAGAACTAATCAACCAAATTGCAGAGTCCGCAGATATATCCAAGAAAGCCGCTGGCGACGCTTTACAAGGTTTTATGATGGCGATAACGGATACCATGAAGAAAGGCGATAAACTGCAATTGATAGGCTTCGGCACATTTTCAGTTACAAAAAGGGCTGCACGGGATGGTCGCAATCCACAGACAGGTAAAGCAATAAAAATTCCAGCAAAAAATATCGTGAAATTTAAAATCGGGAGTAAATTAGCTGAAGCTGTGAACTGAGTGATTGATAATTTGATTTACAGCGAAGCTGACCACTAAAAAGTTACCATAATTTCTACGAGTACAACCATGACATTTAAAATAGGAGATATCGTTGAGGTAAAACAGGGAGTGCTTGATCCTGATTTTGGTGACGATATTGGT
>JAOZLO010000538.1 GCA_029934775.1 Desulfocapsaceae bacterium | reverse complement strand
TGTTGTATTCTGGGAATAGTAATAGATTAATCGTATCTGGCAAGTTTAATCGTAACTACTCATGGGGTAAGCATCTGAACTTCGCTAACCTCCATACTTGTAACTGTTTACAGGGTGTCGTAGATGAAGGTTTTAAATTTTGAAAAATTCAGATTGATCTGGCTCAACCAATTGCTTGTTGAATATGAGGAAATCTGCAGGAGTTACGGAGTAGAACTCAATACGCCTGTTTTTGAGATTTCCAATTCAAGGAAAGAAATTGGCTCATACCATTTCGAGACCAGAACAATACGGTTAAGTTGCTATCTTATAATGGAAAATTCGTGGATGGTGACCTTGCAGGTTTTAAAACATGAAATGGCCCATCAGATCTGCTTTGAACTGTTCGGGGGTACTGAAAAAGGACATGGCTGTGAATTCCAGAAGGGATGTGACCTTCTCGGGGTTGAACCTGAGTATCGCATGGCGAAGTCATCTTTACCTGAGCTCGAGAAAAAGTTGATGAAAGAGACGGGGATGTCCGGTGGGGGAAGGAAATTTGTTAACAGGGTTGAAAAATTGCTGGCTTTGGCCAGGTCTCCCAATGAAAATGAGGCGTCCGTTGCGATGCAGAAGGCAAATGAGTTGATAGAAAAATATAATCTCAGCTATTTTGAGGGAGGGGCGAAGCGGGAACTCGGTTATGCTGTGATCAACAGGAAAAGAAAGCGAATAGAGAGTTATCAGCGGCATATCTGCAGGATCCTGCAGGACTTTTTTTTTGTGAGAGTGGTCATGTCATCTCTGTATGATCCGGAAACCTGTCAGAGCCATAAAGTCATAGAAATTCTTGGTGCAAAAGAGAATGTGACAATCGGCGAATACTGTTATTTTTTTCTCGAAAATAAACTCTTTTCTCTCTGGGCTCATAATCGTCATAAATTTAGGGGAAACACCAGAACTGCGAAAAACAGTTATTTTCTGGGCTTGCTTGCAGGTTTTCATGGTAAGTTGAAAGATCAGAAGGAAAATGTGGTAGAGAAGACTGCAGCGGTAAAGAGCAGGGCCATGGTTCTTGTAGCGGCAGAGAGAGAACTGGACGGTTATGTAAGCAGCAGGTTTCCCATGCTTGAAAAAGTTTCAAGGCGAGCTGTAAAGATTTATGGAACGACGTATGATGACGGAGTAGTCACCGGAAAGACGATTACTCTTACAAAAGGGGTTGTTGGGGAGTCGCTTCAGAGTGGTAGATTTTTGACAAATAATTAACAGGTTGAACAGGTTACGTTTATTTTAAAGGAATGTAATGAAATTTTACACAGCAGATATTTGCGATCATCATAGTGATCAAATTCAAGTGGTACAACCCATACTCCATTCTTATGGAGGGGCAACCACTTTTGATGGGCCAATTTATACTGTCAGGCTATTCGAGGATAATAGCGATTTAGTGGTATTGCTTCGCGATGTGCAGGGAGAGGGTAGAGTTTGTGTCGTAGATGTGCAGGGCGAATATTGTGCTGTCGTTGGAGAAACACTTATCGGTTTTGCCTGCAAAAACGGATGGGCAGGTATTGTTATTAACGGATATATCAGAGATACTCATAAAACTGCTCAAATCCCCGTAGGTCTTGTTGCCCTTGGAAAATACCCACTTAGAAGCACAAAGAAAAAACCAGGCAGACAAAATATAGACCTGACCTTTGCTGGTGTTACATTTAGACCAGACAATTATTTATATGCAGATGATGATGGAATAGTAGTGCTGAAGGAGAAAATTGATTTTCAATAGGGTTTATGCCATATCTTTATACTCTTCGTGTACTGTTCGAATGAGTTCAAACGCTCCCTGGTTTTCTCAGGAAATTTCATACTGTATTCGGCTATCAGGGCGTGAATAAAGGTCGTCGGGGCGGCAAAGGAATCGACGACAGTAGTCATGCTGATAGGGATAAAAAATGGTAAATCCGACAAATGTATTACCGGTGAATTGTTACTGTTGGTAATGGAAACGATTTTACAGCCCTTTTCTTTACAAAGGCGGCCAAGCCTTAAAGTTGATTCAGGGTATCTTGGGTAGGCAATCAGAAAAACCAGGGAATCCCGGGTTAAATTTTGTATCAGATAAGGTGTGTCCGCACCAACTTGGTTTACCACATTTACTGAATTTAAAACCTTGTTTGCTGCGTAGCCAAAATAACTGGCAAGAGAAGCGGACCCCATATTCCCTATAATAGTCACATCTTTTGCACCAGACATCCAATTGATGCAGGTAGTTACATCGTCACGTTTTACTGAAATGGACATTTGTGCTATGCTGTCCATCTCAGTATTTATGATACGTTCAAATGTCGAATCGCTATGAGCATTATTCCCTTTGGCGGATTCACGTCCGATGCCAAAGCGCATCAGGGTGGACAGCTCGAATTGGACACTTTTCTGCACCTCACGTCCAAGTTCTATGTACCCTTTGTAGCCAAGTTCATTGCAGAACCTGACAATAGTGGCAACCGACACCCCGGAGGCATCAGCCAGCTGTGCAATTGAAAGGTAGCCGATCTTTTCCGGAAACTTGATCATATATTCAGCCAGAAACCTCTGGCGCCTGGTGAAGTCGCCCATTTTTGTATGGATACGTTTAATCACCTCCTGCGCGATGGCACCATGCTCATTATCAAGCTTTTTGGTCAATCTATTTTTCATTTCCTCTGTTCTTTTTGCCATCGCTTCCAACCACTTTCTATTATGTCCGCCTGATCAGGTGAAAGTGGTTCTGGTTTATGGCTTTCTATTATTTCCAGGGTCCTCTT
>JAOZLO010000537.1 GCA_029934775.1 Desulfocapsaceae bacterium | reverse complement strand
GAAAAAGACAACATCAACAACAGGTGTGTTATGACAACAACAGTGGGAATCAGAGATCTCGCCAGAAATTCAAAGATATTGGAACAGCATGATTATGTCGATGTAATAGACAAGCGTACGCATATCTACAAGGGGCTTTTCGTCTCCCCCAGATATGCTCAGGAATTCAAGATTTATCTGTCACGAAAAATAAAAATGGAAAAACGTAAATCGCTGGACGATATCATGCAATTTGCCGGAATATCAGATAGACAATTCGGTGAAAACAATGTTCAAAAACTGACGGCAGAGAAAAGAAAAAGGTATGAAGAATAACAAGAAAATCTTTCTGGATATTAACGTCGTTATCGATTTTCTTGAACACTCAAGACGACGACATACCAAAACGGTTGCATTAATCAAATATTTGACCGGCAACGATTATAATATATGTATCAGCGAAGATATGCTGACGACGATATACTCTATTTCAACAAACAAAAAAGCTGTTTTGCTCTTTCTAAAAACCGTAGCAGTGCACTGGCAGATACTCCATTTTGGAAAAGAAACTATTAAGGATGCGATAACGGCGTCGCTCGAAAAAGATTCTGATTTGGAAGATTCGCTGCAGTGCTTATGTGCTGTAGCGAATGGATGCGACTCTCTGATTACGCACGACAAATCATTTTACGATTGTGGAATAAAAATCTATTCTGCTGGAGAGTTTTTGGAAAAGGAAGATCAAGATCTGAATAAAATCGACCCAGATAGTCGCCAACCTTAAAAGAGAATACAGGCCACCTTGCAAAAAAAATATCTTGCTCACTGATCCATTCACCTATTTTGCACACCCGCCCTGGGAAACCTGGAGATGGCACTGCTCGTTGATGATTATGCTGAAGGCAAGGATACCGGCATCATTGATCTTGTACTAATCGGCAATATTGACCAGAATAACCTGCAGGATCTGACTAAAAAAACCGAAAAGTATATTAACCGTAAGATACGAACCCTTAGCCTGACGACTGATGAATACAAAAAACTTGCGCCTAATCTTGACAATCGGCCAAATTTTGTACTATGGCAACTGGGAGGAGATTCTATATGAAAAAGCAGATACTATTTGATGATAAAGACATACGCTGGAAACAACGCTTCAAAAATTATCAGAAGGCACTCGCCCAGTTACAAAAATTCATAGATAAAGGTGATCTCTCAGAACTTGAAAAACAGGGACTGATAAAAGCGTTTGAATACACCTATGAACTTGGCTGGAACACCCTGAAGGATTTTCTTATATACAGAGGACAGGCAGATATATACGGCTCGCGGGATGCAATCAGGAAAGCATTCGCCAATGGATTGATCTTAGACGGCGAAGGATGGATGGACATGCTGCAGAGCAGAAATAAACCGTCACATACCTACAATGAAGAAACAGCTGAAGAAATTTCAAACGCTGTTCTGACAAGCTATTATCATTTATTTAAACAATTAGAAGCAAAGCTGACAGAATTGTCCCTTGAACAGGACAAACCTGCATAACTATTCATCATAGATGCGCACATGCCATACGGATTGCCACAGAAAACCATAGAAAGGATACACAGAATATTTGCCACCTACGGGAATATTGATGAGGTTCTATTATATGGTTCACGGGCAAAAGGCAACTATACACCAGGGTCAGATATAGATCTTACATTAAAAGCAGAAGATATGACACTATCACAACTTAACAAAATCAATATTTACCTTGATGACCTGCTTTTACCATACACGTTTGATCTTTCTATTTTCGCCCATATATCAAACCCTGATCTGATTGAACATATTAAACGAGTAGGTGTTTCGTTTTATAAACGCGAAAAAACCAACAAAACATGAAAGAATTAACCAAAGAAAAATATCGCTGTTTAAAACGTATTAACTGGGATTACACTATTTCTATTGAGGATATGTTTGCAGTAATCAACGGAGAGAAATCCCATGCCGGACACTGGAACCAGAATGATTTGCTGATACGTATGCTTGAGAGATTAAGCTGGTACGATCTTCTCGATTTTTTCGCCCCTGATATGCTGGCACAAAAACTGAATCCCGATCTTCTAAGCAGAATACGCAACAAAGAAAAGAGAACAAAATATGAGCGTCTCGGAAAAATATTACGAGGAGAAACTGTATCCTTTACAAAATGGGGTGCTGAATATAGTGAAGAAAGCAGAGACACCCTTTTTTCTAACAGGTGGCACAGCACTGAGTTGCTATTTCAGGATTTGAATGGGAAATAATATGAAGAAACTCCCCATAGGCATATCAACCCTCAGCCAGATTATAGAAGGTAACTATGTCTACATGGATAAGACACAAGATGCCTTTGAGTTGATTGAAAACTATAAGTACGCCTTTCTCTCCCGCCCCCGTCGATTCGGCAAAAGCCTCTTTCTGGACACGCTTGCCGAAATATTTTCCGGCAACAAAGAGCTTTTTAAAGGATTGTATATTTACGATAAATATGATTTTGAAAAGCATCCTGTTATCAGGCTAAGTTTCAGCGGAGACTTGCGCAGCCCTGATGGTTTACGCAAGATGCTTATGGCTTCTCTTCGTGAAAATAAAAAACGCTTACGCATTGAATGCAGCGATGAAACAAGTTTTGCAGTGTGTTTTAAAGAGCTTATTGAGAACGTTTTTGATGCCTGCCAGCAGGGAGTTGTCATCCTCATAGACGAATACGACAAGGCCATCCTCGACAATCTTGATCAGCTGAGTGTAGCACTTGAAAACAGGGAGATTATCAAGAGTTTTTATTCAGT